>JAQXMV010000153.1 GCA_029013165.1 Oscillospiraceae bacterium
CAGCGACATGGTATCGAACCATGTCGCTGAAAGTTTCTATGCTTGCCGTTTTTTCTCGCTTGGAGTACCTATGTACGCCTATCGCTCGAAGAAAACGGCATCGGCCATCATTTCTCGGCAGTCTCCAGCTTGTCAAAAATACTTTTTCGACAAGCTGTGGCGCTGCGCAGACAGCGCCTTTTTTTCATAGTTTCAGCCAAGTTAAGAGACATAACAGTAGAAAATGTCTATATTCTACTCCGGGTAGAGTGTCATTTTTTCGGGTAGAACGCAAAAAAGCCTCCGTAGGGTGACATTTTGCTCCTTGCAGGTTAGAATAAAACCATAAGATACGGTGGCGCCGCCGGAACGAAAATTAATTTCAAGGAGTGTCTCTTATGAATCTTTTAAATGTTAAACTGCCGGTTTATACCAAAGGCGAAGAAATATTCAATTCTGTTTCACACGGGATCGGAATCCCCATGGGTATCGCTTTTTGCGGCCTGTGTATCCATAAGGCCATGTCGGCCAGCAGCATCACCGGCTCGATTGTTTTCTGCCTGTCAGTGATCGCCCTTTATGCCAGCTCCATGATGTATCACGCTCTTGGGCGAGGGAATGCCAAACGCTTTATGCGGCTGATTGATCATTCGGTGATTTTTATTCTGATTAGCGGTACAAGCCTTGCCCTGAACATAATCTGCGTGTATCCTTATAATCCCGTTTTCTCTCTTGTCACGGGTATCTTTGCCGCTGTGCTGAGTATCATCGGCGTCTCTCTTACTTTTATTGATCAGGAAAAATATAAGACGGTTCAGATGGTGCTCTATATGGTGGTGGGCTGGACTTCGGCGGTGCTGATTTATCCCATCGTCAACTATTGCGACAGACACTGGACGATCATCGGACTGATTTTTGTCGGCGGTGTGATCTATACCCTCGGTACGATATTTTATGCCAAGGGCAAGGAGAAAAAGTATTTCCACAGTATTTTTCATCTTTTTGTTCTGGCAGGAACGCTGCTTCACTTCTTTGCTATCTATGTGGCTTTGAATTGAAGAGGATTGCCCTGCGTATGAGACGGCTGTCTGGCGCAGGGCATTTTCATATAGAAAAAGAA
Organism: Oscillospiraceae bacterium; assembly: GCA_029013165.1. Classification (GTDB taxonomy): domain Bacteria; phylum Bacillota; class Clostridia; order Oscillospirales; family Acutalibacteraceae; genus UBA6857. The sequence continues at coordinate 1,100 of JAQXMV010000153.1, forward strand.
CAGGCAAAATGTTTCAGTGCTGAAACATTTTGCCTGTGATTTTGTTTGTTTATAGGCTCTTGCTCTTTTTGGAAAGAAAATAGGCAAAGAGATAAATTAATATGCACGCCGCCTGAAGCAGGGCACAGGGAATAAAAATGTATTTCAGGTTTTCCATCTGAAGAGAAAAATAAATGGCAAAGCCGATGCTCCAGATCACAAGGGAAACGGAAATGCACCTGTAAAATATTTTCCACCAGATGGACGAAAACACCGTCAGGACAATGGCGGCAACAGGCACGGCATAAAGAAAAGAATAATAGGCATAGTCGCTCCATGCCGAAACATTCTTCATCACAAGGAAAAAGATAGAGGCAATAAAGAAAATGCCCACTGAAACGATCATCGGAACGAAAAGCTTGGTGGATGTCCTTTCCTTGGGCTCCACAGAAAGGCCTGCGCTTATTTTTTCCTGATCCGAGATGAGATCGTCAATGCTGACGGCAAAAAAGTCTGCGATCACATAAAGGGTATAGGAGTCGGGAATGGATTCGCCGCGCTCCCATTTGGAAATGGCCTTGTCCGTGTAGTTCAGCTCATTGGCAAGCTCCTGCTGAGTCAGACCCTTTCGTTTTCTCAGCGCATGAAGCTTTCTGCCGAAATTCAATCGGAATTCGTTCTCTGATATCATGATGAAGTTCTCCGTCAATTACATATATTTTTGGCTTTCTGCCACGGCAAGACGGTCGCACCTTTCGTTTTCCGGATGTCCGGCGTGACCTTTGATCCACTCGATGGTGACCGTATGCCTGTCAAGCTCCCTGAGCAATTCCTCCCATAGCTCCGGATTCAGTGCCGGTTTTTTGTCTTTCTTTTTCCAGTTGTTTGCCTGCCAGGATTTTGCCCAGCCGAGATTGATCCCGTTGGCGACATACTGTGAATCGGTCACGACGGTGACCTTGCAGCTCTCCTTGAGGGCCTTGAGGCCCATAATGACCGCCGTCAGCTCCATACGGTTATTGGTGGTGTGGGCTTCACCGCCGCTGAGCTCTTTCTGCTTTCCGCGGTAATCCAGTATAGCACCCCAGCCGCCTGCCCCGGGGTTGCCGGAGCAGGCGCCGTCGGTGTAAATGGTAACTTCTTTCATTCGTTATTTGGTACCGAAAATTCTGTCGCCGGCGTCGCCGAGACCCGGTACGATATATCCGTTTTCATTGAGCTTTTCGTCGAGGGCGGCACAGTAGACATGGACATCGGGATGCGCCTTGGTGAAGGCCTCGATTCCCTCGGGTGCGGCGATGATGCCCATGAAGCGGATAGATCTAGGCTGACGCAGCTTGATCTGGGAAACGGCGTCAATGGCTGAGCCGCCGGTGGCCAGCATGGGATCGACTACGATAACATCTCTTTCGCCGATGTCCTTGGGCAGTTTGCAGTAATATTCCACGGGCTTGAGGGTTTTCTCGTCGCGGTAAAGACCGATATGACCGATCCTTGCGGCAGGAATGAGGGAGCTCACGCCGTCAACCATGCCGAGACCGGCACGGAGAATGGGAACGATAGCCAGCTTTTTGCCGGAGATATGTCTTGCCTTTGCCGTGCAGATCGGTGTTTCAATTTCGATCTCTTCCGTGGGAAGATCTCGTGTGGCTTCATAGCACATCAGCATGGCGATTTCCGAAACAAGAGCTCTGAAATCCTTGGAGCTGGTGTTCTTGTCGCGGAGAATGGAAAGCTTATGCTGAATCAGCGGATGGTCAAATATTGTAACATTGTTGTTCATGGTCGGGAGCTCCTTTCATTTTTGCGTCCTATTAAAGATATTATACACCGTTGACAGAATAAATCAAGTGAAAAATATTCATAGAGCCGCTGATTTTAGACCTCAAAAAAATTTTATTGGAAATCCTCTTGCTTTTTAAAAGGTCCTGTGCTATAATTCGTGATAGTTTAAAGCGCTACAGTTTAAACCGATAAAGTAAATGTGACGCCGGAATGGTGAAAAGCTATAGAAATTTTTTCCAAACTATAGGACAATATCATATTTTTTGTGATCAAAAACGACAGGAAATGACGGCACAGGATAAAAAAGTCTTTTTCATCGGTTGACCGAAATAAGAAACAGGTGTATAATTTTAAAAATATATGCGTTTATACGCCTAAAATAATAAGGAAACGGTGATCATTATGATAGCAAAAGAAATGTATGAACTGGGAGCCAAAAGCTCGGTTATCAGAGAGATTTTTGAATACGGTAAGAAAAGAAAGGCAGAGGTCGGCGCGGAGAATGTTTATGACTACAGTCTCGGCAATCCCAGCGTTCCGGCACCGGCCAGCGTCAATGACGCCATCCGGGAGCTGTGCGACACCATGAATCCCTGCGATCTCCACGGCTACACCTCGGCAGTGGGCGACAATGAGACAAGACAGGCCATAGCTGACAATCTCAACAGCCGCTTCGGCACACACTTCACCATGAATAATCTCTATATGACCTGCGGTGCTGCCGCTTCGCTGTGCATCACTTTCAGAGCCATCGCCGAAAAAGACGATGAGATCATCATTTTTGCTCCCTACTTCCCGGAATATAAAGTCTTTATCAGCGCCGCCGGCGCCACGCCCGTGGAGGTTAAGTGCAAAGCTGAGGATCTCACCATTGACCTTGCGGCCTTTGAAAAGGCCATTACACCCAACACCAAGGCCATTGTGATCAATTCACCCAATAACCCTTCGGGCGTTGTGGTTGATGAAGAAACCGTCAAGGCGCTCTGCGCCATCATGAAGCGCAAGAGCGAGGAAATCGGCAGACCCATTTTCCTGGTCTCTGATGAGCCTTACCGTGAGCTTGTCTACGGTGATGTGCAGGTGCCCTATCTGACGAAGTATTACGACAACACCATCGTCTGCTATTCTTTCAGCAAATCCCTTTCTCTCCCCGGCGACAGAATCGGCTATATTCTGGTTCCCGACGAGGTGGCGGATTTTCAGCAGATCTATAAAGCCATCTGCGGAGCCGGACGCTCACTGGGTTATGTCTGTGCGCCGTCGCTCATGCAGTTTGTCATCAGACGCTGTGTGGGACAGACTTCCGATGTTTCCGTCTATCAATATAATCGGGATCTTCTGCTGGACGCCTTTGAGAAATACGGCTTCAAGGTGGCAAAGCCCGACGGCGCTTTCTATCTTTTCATGAAATCCCCGGAAGCTGACGCGGCGGCTTTCTGCGAGAAAGCAAAGAAATATGATCTGCTGCTGGTTCCCAGCGATTCTTTCGGCTTTCCCGGATATGTCAGACTGGCATACTGTGTTTCAACGGAAATGATCAAACGCTCACTTCCGTCCTTTAAGGCTCTGGCTGAGGAATACGGACTGATCTGATCAGGAATTTTGATAGTAGGAGACAGAAAAGAATGGATAAACTGATTCAAGCTCGGGAAGCCATCGGCGCTTTAGATAAGGACATTGCCGCCCTCTTTGAAAAGAGAATGGAGGCCGTTCGGATCATCGCCGAATATAAAAAAGAGAGAGGTCTTCCTGTTTTTGACCGCGACAGAGAGGATCAGCTCATCAGAAAAAACATGGAATATATCACCGATGAGGAGATCAAGGAGTTTTATGTTCCCTTCATCAGAGATACCATGGATATATCAAAGCGCTTTCAGCACCGGATTTTGCAGGGTGCCAATATCGCTTACAGCGGCGTCGAGGGCGCCTTTGCCCACATTGCCGCCGGCCGGATCTTTCCCGACGGCAACAGAATGTCTTACCCGAATTTCAGAGCCGCCTATGAGGCAGTGGAAAAAGGCGAGTGCGACTGTGCCGTCATTCCCATCGAAAACAGCCGCGCCGGTGAGGTGGGCGAAACCCTGGATCTGCTTTTTTCCGGTTCCCTTTATGTCAACGGCGTATACAGTTTAGATATCCGTCATAACCTCATTGGTTTAAAGGGTGCCACGGAGGGAGATATCGAGGAAGTCATCAGCCACCGTCAGGCGCTGGATCAGTGCTGTGACTATATCCGTAGTCAGGGCTATCGTTCTACGGCCTGTGAGAACACGGCCAGAGCCGCCAAGCTCGTGTCCGATCTCGGCGACAGGACCAAGGCAGCCATAGCCAGCCGTGAAACGGCGGAGCTTTATCATCTCCAGGTGATCCGTGAGAACATAAACGAAGCCAGTGACAATACCACCCGTTTCGCTGTTGTCTCCCGTACCCTGAGCAAGGAAAAGCGCGACCACTCCATTATCGTTTTCACCGTGCCGGACAAGGCGGGTGCTCTGGCTCACGCCATCAATGTCATCGGACATCACGGCTATTCCATGCGCCACATCAAGAGCCGCGCTATGAAAGATCTGAAATGGACTTATTATTTCTATGTTGAAATCGTCGGCGATCTTCAGTCTTCACGCAGAGGCAAATTCATGATGGAGGAACTTTCGGAATGCTGCGACAGGCTGAAAATGATCGGCACCTTTGACGCAGGCAGAAAGATTTGAGGTGAAAAAATGACCGTATCCATGAATCTCGGTAAGGACTCCTATGATATCGTGATTGAGCGCGGAGCCCTCGGGAAGATCGAGGATTATATCGACCTCGGCAAGGGCAAGGCGCTGATCGTGACAGACAGCGGTGTGCCGGCAGAGTATGCTAAAACCGTTGCCGACAGACTGTCAGGCAGTGTCTTTACCTTTGAACAGGGCGAAAAAAGTAAAAATTTCGACACATACAAGGCAATATGCGAAAAGCTCCTGGAGCTGTCTTTCACCCGTTCCGACGCGGTCATCGCCGTCGGCGGCGGTGTATGCGGTGATATGGCGGGCTTCGCCGCCGCTACCTATATGAGGGGCATTGCTTTCTATAATATACCCACCACGGTTTTGTCTCAGGTGGATTCCTCCATCGGCGGAAAAACCGCCATTGATCTCGGTAAAATCAAAAACATCGTCGGCGCTTTTTATCAGCCGAAAAAAGTTATCATTGATCCGGATGTTCTGGCCACGCTGCCGGAAAGGCAGATCAAAAACGGTCTTGCCGAAAGCATCAAAATGGGTCTTTGCTTTGACCCGGAGCTATTCGGGCTCTTTGAAAAAGCAGACTATCTCGACCACATTGAAAAAATCATCGAGGCTTCTCTGAAAGTGAAGCGTTATGTTGTCGAGCAGGACGAAAAAGAAATAGGACTTCGCAAGGTGCTGAATTTCGGCCACACCATCGGCCATGCTATTGAGGCTTCGGTGCCCTTCGGTGAGCTTTATCACGGGGAATGTGTCGCCTTAGGTATGATTCCCATGTGCGGCGAAAGCGTCAGACCGCGGCTGGTGGCGGCGCTGAAAAATGTGGGTCTCCCCATCAGCTTCGACTATGACCGGGAAAAAATATACAGTGCCCTGTGCCACGACAAGAAATCTGTCGGAAAAACAGTCACCGCTGTCAGATGTAATGAGGTCGGCTCTTTTGTCTTTGAGCAGACCACGCCCAAAAAACTGATCAAATTAATATAAGGAAGTATTGAGAATGAAAAACACATTCGGCAATTCCGTTTCCCTCACACTTTTCGGTGAAAGCCACGGAAACGCCATTGGTTGCGTCCTTGACGGCATGGCTCCCGGTGTGGCCGTGGACGAGGCATTTATCGCCGCTCAGATGTCGCGGCGCAAGGGTATAGCCTCCGTCTCGACGCCGCGAAAAGAGGGAGACGAAGTCAGAATTGTAAGCGGCGTTTTTCAGGGGAAAACCACGGGAACGCCTATATGTATGATGATAGAGAACACCACGCAAAGAAGCAATGATTACGAGCGTACCCGTTTTCTGGCAAGACCCGGTCATGCGGATTATACCGCCCAGTGCAAATACGGCGGCTATCAGGACTACCGCGGCGGCGGACACTTCTCAGGCAGAATCACCGCCCCTCTTGTCGCCGCCGGAGCCATAGCCCTCACTGCACTGAAAAGCAAAGGCATTTCGGTCGGCACCCATATCGCGAAATGTGCCGGCGTGAAAGACAGAGATTTTTCCTCTTACGGCGACGATATCCGCGCTCTTTCCGAAAAAGATATGCCCGTACTCAGCGACGAGGCCTATGAGCAGATGCTCACGGCCATCAAGGCCGCCCGCGATGAGGGCGACAGCGTCGGCGGTGTGCTCACCACGGCTGTGGTGGGGATTCCGGCAGGTGTGGGAGAGCCTTGGTTTGACACGGTGGAAAGTATGCTTGCCCACGGACTTTTCAGTATCCCCGCCGTCAAGGGCGTGGAATTCGGTATGGGCTTTGCTATGAGCGAGCTGCGTGGCAGCAGGGCTAATGATCCTCTCATAATGGAGCAGGGCAAAGTCATGACCGCCAGCAACCATAACGGCGGCATTAACGGCGGCATTACCAACGGTATGCCCATCGTTTTTTCCACCTGCATCAAGCCTACGCCGTCCATATTTAAGCCCCAGCAGACCGTTGATTTCAGCAAAATGGAAAACGCCGAGATCCGAATCAAGGGCAGACATGATCCGGCAATTATACACCGTGCCGCCGTGGTGGTGGACAGCATCACCGCGCTGACATTGTGCGATCTTCTGGCACAGCATTTCGGCACGGATTACCTGAGAGGATGAAAAAAATGCGCTTCGGTCTTATCGGAGAAAAATTAGGTCACAGCTTTTCCAAAGAGATTCACGAATCCATGGGGAAATATGAATATCACCTGTGGGAAGTGCCAAAGGACGAGTTGGATTCTTTCATGAAAAAAGCCGATTTTGACGGCATCAATGTGACGATTCCTTATAAGCAGGCGGTCATTCCCTATCTCGATGAGATAGACGACGCCGCTAAGGCCATCGGTGCCGTCAATACTGTTGTCAGGCGCGGCGATAAGCTCTGCGGCTATAACACGGATTTCGGCGGCATGAAAATGCTCATTGAACGCTGCGGTTTTGACTACAGCGGAAAAAAGGTGCTGATTCTCGGCAGCGGCGGAACCTCGAAAACCGCCTGCGCCGTTGCCAAAAGTCTCGGCGCGGCCGAGGTGATCACCGTCAGCCGCGGCGGCTGTGTGCATTATGAGAATGTTCTTTCTCTTCACGGCGACGCCGATTATATCATCAACACAACGCCGGTGGGTATGTACCCGAACAACGGCGTTTCGGCCGTGGAAGTGGCAGACTTCCCGTCCCTGCAGGGTGTGACGGATGTGGTGTATAATCCGCTGAAAACCAAGCTGTGTCTCGACTGTGAGAGACATAATATAAAAGGCGAGGGCGGTCTGTATATGCTCGTTGCCCAGGCAGTGCTGGCTTATGAAATATTCACCGAAAGCAAGTTAGACGCTTTTCGCGTCACTGATGAGATCTACCGTCAGATCAAAAAAGACAAACAGAACATTGTCCTCATCGGTATGCCCGGCAGCGGAAAATCAACCATCGGCAAAGCTCTTGCCAAAAAACTGGGCAGAGCCTTTATTGACACCGATGATATGATCACGGAAAAGCATGGTGTCATTGCCGAGCTCTTTGACCGCTTCGGAGAAGCCTATTTCCGCGACCGGGAAAGCGAAGCCGTGTCCGAGGCCGGCAAAGGCAGCGGTACCGTCATTGCCACCGGAGGCGGCGCCGTCCTGCGCCGTGAAAATATTGACGCACTGCGGCAAAACGGCATGATCTTTTTCCTGAACCGTCCCCTTGAGGATATTCGTCCCACAGAAGACCGACCTCTTGCACGGGACAGAGAGGCACTGAAAAAGCGCTTTGAGGAACGATATGCCATTTATTCCGCAGCGGCGGACGAGGAAATATTGGTTACCGGCAAGGTGGCAAACAGCGTCAATCAAATTATGGAGTGCTTATAAACAATGAAAATACTGATTCTTAACGGACCGAATCTCAATATGCTGGGTATTCGGGAGCCGGAGCATTACGGTAGAGAAACCTATGATGATTTAGTGAAAAAAATCGAAAGCTACTGCCGGGAAAAAGGCGTAGACTGCGAGTGCTATCAGTCCAATCACGAGGGCTGTCTCGTGGATAAGATTCAGCAGGCCTACGGCAATACCGACGGCATCGTGATCAATCCCGGCGCCTACACCCACACCAGCGTGGCGATCCTCGACGCAGTCAAGGCCGTCTCGATCCCGACGGTGGAGGTGCATATCTCCAAGGTCGAGGACAGGGAGGATTTCCGCCAGATCAGCTATATCCGTCTGGCGGCGAAAAAGACCATCACCGGTCTTGGTACCGACGGATATCTTCGCGCGATTGATTGCCTCATGGAAGAGAAGTGAAGCCATGACAGTTGAAATAATCCGATCACAAGCAAAGGGCTGCGTTTCTGCACCGCCGTCGAAAAGTATGGCTCACCGGTGCCTGATCTGTGCCGGACTGGCGAAAGGTGAAAGCCGCATTTCCCATGTCAGCTATTCGCAGGATATTCTGGCGACCCTCGACTGTCTGCAGGAAATGGGAGCGACCTTTGAAAAAGGAGATGACTTCGTCATCATAAAAGGGGCTTCGCCCAAGGCCGCCGCAGGCAAGGTCTATCCCTGCCGGGAAAGCGGCAGTACCCTACGCTTTTTTCTGCCGCTGTTGCTTCTCAGTGACGGGGAAAAGACTATGACGGGTTACGGCCGGCTCATGGAAAGGCCCCTTAGCGTATATGAGAAGATTTGCCGGGAAAGCGGCATAGTCCTCGAAAGGGGAGAGGGCTTCATTCGGCTCGGCACGGGTCTTCGCGGCGGCGTCTATGAGGTTGCCGGCAATATCAGCAGCCAGTTCATCACGGGACTACTCCTGGCACTTTCCCTCTGTGAGGAAAAAAGTGAGCTGACAATCATTCCGCCCATCGAAAGCAGAAGCTACATTGACATGACCTTGCAAGCCATGGAAAAGTTTTCCGTTAAGCTGCAATGGCAGGGCAACACCCTATCCATTCCCGGAAACAGCGAATATTGCGCTCGGGATATCACTGTCGAGGGAGATTATTCCAACGCCGCTTTTTTAGAGGCCTTTAACCTTTTAGGTGGAGAGGTCAGCGTCAGCGGACTGGATGAGGATTCACTTCAGGGCGATAAAATTTACAGAGATTACTTTTCTCAGATTGCTTCGGGTTCACCTACACTTGATGTGGGCAACTGTCCGGATCTTGCGCCGATACTCATGACGGCCATGGCCTTCTGTCACGGAGGCAGACTGATGAACACGGCAAGGCTGAAGATTAAGGAAAGCGACCGCGGTGAAGTGATGGCCCGGGAGCTGAGAAAGTTCGGCGGCAGGATAGCCGTGAATGAAAACGAGATTATTGTGGAGGACAGACCCTTGCATCAACCGCAGGAAATCCTCGAATCCCATAACGATCACCGAATTGCCATGAGTCTGGCTGTTCTCGGCAGTGCTTACGGCGGAAGAATCAGGGGCGCGGAAGCGGTGCAAAAGAGCTATCCGGACTTTTTTGAGAAGATAGGCAAACTCGGTGTGGAGGTTAAGCAATATGACGATTAATAAAAATACAAAATTTCTTCTTGTGGGTCTCGGCCTCATCGGCGGCAGTTACGCCAGGGGACTGACGGAAAAGGGCTATTATGTGGAAGCGCTGACCCGAAAAGATAAGGACTGCCGCTATGCGCTTGAGCACGAAATGGTGAAGAAATGCAAAAGCGGAATCGACGAAGAGATGATCCGAAATGCCGATATCATCATTTTCGCCCTCTATCCCGACACCTTTATCAAGTGGATCGAGGAAAACGGCCATCTGATCAAGCCGGGAACGGTCATCACCGATGTCACCGGCGTCAAGGGCTGCATCGTGGAAAAAATACAGAATATGCTACCGCCTATGGTCGAGTTTATTTCGGCTCACCCCATGGCCGGTAAAGAGGTTTACGGCATCGAAAACAGTGACGAGAGAATCTTTTACGGCGCGAACTATATTGTCGTGCCCACTCAGCGGAACACCCAGGAGGGCATCGAGGCCTGCAAGCGTATCGGCGAGATCCTCGGCTTCGGCAGAATCAGCGAGCTCTCTCCCGAGGCTCACGATGAAATGATCGGCTTTGTTTCTCAGCTCACCCACTGCATCGCCGTCAGCCTGATGAACTGCTATGAGCATGAGAGACTGGAAAAATATACCGGTGACTCTTTCCGTGATCTGACCAGGATCGCGAAAATCAACGAAGAAATGTGGAGTGAGCTGTTCCTGATGAATAAGCAGGCTCTGCTGGAACAAATGGAGCTTTTTGAGGGTGCCTTTAACCGGCTTCATGACTGCCTGAAAAATGACGACAAAGAAGGCATGAAAGAAATGATGCGGATTTCTACACAGCGCAGAAAAATATTTGATATTTAATTTTGGAGGAAGATAAAATGAATATGGATTTTGTATGCAAACTGCCGATTCCCAAGGTCATCAAGGAGGAATATCCTCTGACAGAGGCGGCACAGCAGCTGAAAAAGAAAAGGGACGAAGAAATCAGAGCCATCTTTGAGGGTAAAGTCAGAAAGCTGATCCTTGTCATCGGTCCCTGCTCTGCCGACAATGAGGACAGCGTCATGGATTATATTTCCCGTCTTGTTCCCGTTCAGGAAAAGGTGCAGGATAAGATTCTGATTATCCCCAGAATTTATACCAATAAGCCCAGAACCACGGGAGACGGTTATAAGGGTATGCTCCATCAGCCGGATCCCAACGGAGCCGCCGATCTGATCAAGGGTATCGTCGCCATCAGAAAGCTCCACATGAGGGCCATGAATGAAACCGGTTTTTCCTGCGCCGATGAGATGCTCTAT
>JAQXMV010000154.1 GCA_029013165.1 Oscillospiraceae bacterium
CGGAGAATACAGCTTCTCTATAAAATAAAATGATATAATAAGCCGATCGGCACCGCAGGATCCTGCGGTGCCGATCGGCTTATTATATCATTTTATTTTATAGAGAAGCTGTATTCTCCGAGCCACTCTGAGGTGCAGAAGCGTCTTGCCCTGACAAGAACTTCGCCGTCATAAATCTCAATCTGTAAGCCGGCTCCTGTGTCGTCCTGCATACCCTCTTCGGGTAAATCCGTACATTTCGGGACAACGATATAATGTGTGTCCGGGTCGAAATTACCGATGTCTAAGAAGGAATCGTGATCATGGCCGTTGATGAAAAATACATTGTGATGTCTCATCAGAGTCTCGAGAAGAGCAGCACCGTTTTCATCAATATATTTGAGGGGATGATGGTTGAAGACAAAGGCGGGTACGCCTGCTTCATCTGCCTTTGCGAGTACGCCGTCGAGCCACTGAACCTGCTCTTTGGAGATGGTCGGGAAGTTGGAAGCATCGGCTTCGGAAGCCATAAAAGCAAAGACGCAGTTGTCGAATTCCTGAGCGTAATAGTAGGGAGCCTTTACATTGGTGCCGTTGAAGTCATTGAAGCAGTTCCAGAAATAGGCGGCGCGTCTTCTGTAATTGTCTTCTCCGTTGCCGTTGCCGGTGTCATGGTTTCCCATGGCGGTGTAAACGGCCTTGGCAGGATCGACCAGGTCGATCAGACCGTTGAAAACGAGATTTTCGCCGACCTGTCCGTTCATGGTGTTATCGCCGAGAAATACAAGGGCGTCATTTTCGGTCTCGGCATTCTTGACATCATAGAGAACGCTGACAAATCTTTTGCGGGTCGTGTTGTTGTTCATTTCCACGTGGACATCGGACAAAACAGAGAAAGACATGAGACATTCATCCTTGTCTTTCACATCATGGGTCTGTGTCGGCGTGGGCACACCGATGGAAAATATCAGAGCCAGAAATAGAGCCAGACATCTTTGCATTAAAACGATCATGGGAATAACCTCCTGTTATTTCTGCCGAAGTCCGGGGGGACTGCGGCGAGTTTTTATAAACTCAGTATATCAAAATTATGAACAACAATCAATAAGATTTGGGCATATTTTATGAATTTTTGGGGAAAGAAACCTACTCCATGCGAAGTCAGACAATTGAGCGGGTGTTTGTCGATGCGAAAGAAAAGCATGCCATGCGATATACTCCTTACCGAGGTCTAAATCAAGTGACAAATTTGGTTAGGCTTAAATTTGCTGCCATGAACCTGAAAAAGATAGCAAATTTGAAGTTCAAAAACAGCGACCCCCTTGATTTTCTTGGCTTTTTGCCCGTTTTCTTCCGATTTTTCAACCATTCAGACAGAAAACCGTGTCTTGCTTGATCGCAAAACACGGTTTTTTCGACAGTCTGAAATGGGCAATCCCTCTATGGGACTGCCCATTCATTTGTAAAATAATGTGTTTTTTTATTTGTCCAGCGGCTTCATCGTCGGGAAGAGCAGGACATCTCTGATGGAAGCACTGTCGGTCAGCAGCATGCACAGTCTGTCAATGCCCATGCCCATGCCGCCGGTGGGAGGCATGCCGTATTCAAGTGCGTCGACAAAGTCCTGATCGAGCATATTCGCTTCTTCGTCGCCGGCCTCACGTAGGGCAACCTGCCTCTTGAAACGCTCCAGCTGGTCAATGGGATCGTTCAGCTCGGAATAGGCGTTGGCAAATTCGCGGCCTGTGATGAAGAGCTCAAAACGCTCGGTGAGCGCCGGATTGGAGGGCTTGCGCTTGGTCAGGGGAGAGATCTCAACGGGATAGTCGGTGATGAAAGTCGGCTGAATGAGGTTCTCCTCAACTTTTTCATCATAAACATAGCTGAGAATGTCGCCCCAGGTGTCGCTGTCCTTGATCTCGATATCCATGGACTTGGCAATCTCTCTTGCCTTTTCATCGTCACCCTGGAATTCGCCGAAGTCGATACCGGAGTATTTCTTGACGGCGTCCACCATGGTCAGACGCTCGAAAGGCTTCTCCAGGTCGATCTCTGTGCCTTGATAGGTGATGTGCAGGGTGCCGCAGGCTTCCATGGCGGCATTTCTGATGAGAGCCTCTGTAATATCCATCATGCCGTGATAATCGGTGTAGGCCTGATAAAGCTCAATGCAGGTGAATTCCGGATTGTGCTTGATGTCCATGCCCTCGTTGCGGAAGTTTCTGCCGATTTCATAGACTCTTTCCATGCCGCCGACGATGAGTCTTTTAAGGTAAAGCTCCGTGGCAATACGAAGATACATGTCCATATCCAGCGTGTTATGATGGGTGATAAAGGGCCTTGCCGAAGCGCCGCCGGGGATCAGGTTGAGGATCGGTGTCTCCACCTCAATGAAGCCCATGTTGTCCAGATAGCTTCTGATGGAGGAGATGATCTTGCTTCTCTTGATGAAGGTGTCCTTGACCTCGGGGTTGACAATGAGGTCAACATATCTTCTGCGATATCTGGTGTCCTTGTCCTGCAGGCCGTGCCACTTCTCGGGGAGAGGCAGCAGTGATTTGGACAGCAGTCGGATCGCTGTAGCATGAACGGAAATTTCGCCGCGTCTGGTTCTGAAAACGAAGCCCTGCACCTCGACGATGTCGCCGATGTCCCACTTCTTGAACTCGGCAAAGGACTCTTCGCCGATATCGTTGATGCGGACATAAACCTGAATTTTGCCGGAACGGTCGGAGACGACGATGAAATTGGCCTTGCCCATGTCTCTCCAGGCGAGGATTCGTCCGCAGATGGAAACATTGAGAACCTCACTGTCCTCGGGGGCAACGCCGTTTTCAGCGTTGTATTTTTCTATGGCTTCAAACTTTTCGATAATCTCGGCGTTGGTGATGGTCTGTGTGGCAGTGGTGATGAAAAAAGGATCTTTTCCGGCCTGCTGAAGAGCCTGTAATTTTTCGACTCTGATTCTGCGAAGCTCGTTGACATCCTGCTGCACTTCCTGCTGGGGGAGGTTGGTGTTATTTTCCTGTGACATAAAAATCCATAGCCTTTCCGGCTACATAGTGTGAAATCACGGCCGTCCCTGTTGTAGCCGAACAGGGCGTGAGGGAAAATGCAGCGCCTTCAAAATTTGATCGCAGACAAATTTTGAAGGAACTGAAATTCGGGATTGCTTTTTATTTTGTGATCTCGATGACCTCGTATTTGATGACGCCGATGGGAGCCTCGACCTCAACGATATCGCCCACGGCATGACCGATGAGAGCCTTGGCCACGGGGGATTCGTCGCTTGTGAGATAATCGGCGCCCTTGTCCTTGGAGGTGGAGGTGGAGGAGATGATCTGATACTTGTAAATATCGCCGTATTCGACATCCTTGATGGTGACCTTGGAGCCCATCTGGATGATATCGGTGCTCAGAGCGTCCTCGTCGATGATTTTTGCCATGGAGAGGATGGCTTCGATCTCACTGATACGGGCTTCCAGTTTGCCCTGATCGTTTCTTGCTTCCTCATATTCGCTGTTTTCTGAGAGGTCACCGAAAGAGAGTGCAACCTGGATCTTTTCTTTGATTTCCTGACGGCCTGTCACTTTCAGGTATTCCAGTTCGTCCTCCAGTTCTTTCAGACCGGCAGAAGTGAGCAAAATTTCCTGTGCCATGTGTATATCTTCCTTTCGTAAAATTATACTTTCAATATAAACTATCAGTGTAATATTATATAAAATATCTTTGAAAGTGTCAAGGTTTTAGGCGTAAATATTATGGACTGAAATAAAGGATCTTCAGCCCGGGGGAATATATCTTTTTCCCGTTGACAGTCATTTCCCTTTGTGATAGACTGAAACTGCTCGGAAGGCGAGCGTCAGCCTTATACTCAAATTTATAGCAAAAAGAAACAGGAGGCAAATGATGAAGAAAAATCTGAACACGGCAAAAAAATGGCTCTCACTTTTTCTGGCGGTGCTTCTGTGCTGCGGCACCGGAATATCCGCCGCAGCGGTGCAGGAAAAAGAGGAGAAAAACTACAGGATCGAAAACCCCTATGAAGAGATCGACTGGCAGAAGTGGCAGGACTACAAAACACAGCTTCATTGTCACACCAATGCCAGCGACGGCTATCTCACCATTCATGAGTTTGTGCAGCAGCACTATGACCTGAACTATGACATCGTGGCTCTGACGGATCACGGTACTATCAACCGGGGCTGGAATCAGGAGCCGGAGCTGATCCCTCTTGTTCGACTGGTCAAATATGAGAGAACGCAAATGGCCGATGTTATTCCGCTGAGCGCTGAGGAATATGAAGCCTATCTTGCCGGAACGGCGGCTTCACCGACGAGAACCCACAAAAACGGTATGCTCGATGTGCCTCTGGGCATCGAGTTGAACATGGCTACGCCCGTGGCGGACTGCCATCTGACCGGATACTTTTCCGAATACGGTCAGGGACTGGCCGGGGTTTTCGGCGACTATGAGACGCCCACGGCAGGCGTCAAGGACGCCGGCGGTATTTCTTTCCTCTCTCATGTGGGTGAATATGTTTACACGGACTACGACTCCTATAATTATGTCGGTCAGCCCATTGACGATTATTATGCGAATAAGTTTGCCAGAATATTCCTCGACAATCAGGGCTCTTCACTGGGCATGGGCATCAACAGCTCCTCCGATGAGAACACACGCTGTGACAGAATCCTCTACGATCAGATTCTGCAGAAAACCATTCCCAACGGCGTTGTTCCCTGGGCCAATACCTTTGCGGATTCCCACAATGAGCAGGCCATCAACAAAGCCTATATCATGACTTGGATGGAAGATTTCACCATGGAGGATTTCCGCGAAAGTCTGGAGAAAGGCCAATTCTTTGCGTTTTCCCATTTCTCAAACGGTGTTGAGCTCAACGGCATGGAGGAAATCCCCGGCTTCGATGAGCAGAAAGTCTATGACGAAAAGCTCTATCTGCTGGACAACACGCCGAGAGTGACGGCTGTCAGCGTGGATCAGCAGGCAGACGCCATAACTGTTGAGGGCGAAAACTTCGATCAGATCACCTGGGTGTCAAACGGCAATGTGATTCTCAGGGAAGATATTGCTGACGGCAGGGCGGTGCTGGATCTTCATGCCGACGAAAAGTTCCTCGCCGAGCCTTATCTCTATGTGAGATTTTATATCACCGGCGACAACGGTATCTGCTATTCTCAGCCCTTTGTTCTGCATGTCGAGGGGGAGGAGTTTGAGGCGGTCACCGTGCCCGAAACCCACGATATCTCCACTTTCCTGAGAGGACTGGTTACGGTTCTTGATCAGTTCTTCTTCAAATACAACCCCATTGTCTGGGCGTTTAAATATTTCGCCCTGGGATATAATCCTCTCGAGAGACTATAAGCTTACATCATAGAAACTGCCCGGCACCGTGATAAACGGTGCCGGGCAAAATTGATTTTTACATCAAAGTATGATCAGGAAGATCAGCCAGCCAAGACCCGATGAGATCAGTCCGGCCATGAAAAGAGCAAGGAAGTTGAAGAAAATCATGGCAACGATGCCGATTTTGATGGGCATAGTGTTTTCTGCCTCTGAGATATTCTGCCATACCAGATAGACATCCTGTCCCTCGTGATAATACTGATCCAGGCCGATTTTGTCCTTATTGTTTACACTTTTGAAGCCGCAGTCGGTGAGACCCTGGGCAAACTTGTCAGCCATTTCGTTGTCTCTGAGGGTGAGCCGTGCCACGATGCGCAGCTCATCGGCGGGTTCGACGACACGTAAGTGACCGCTTTTAAAGCCGGTGCACCACCAGTATTTGTCATAGTCTCTGGTGAATTCTCTCTCATATTTTCCGAGAATGTTCTGATGATAAAGGCTCATTTCCATATAGGGCCAGTATTCCTCATAAGCCTTGCCGTAGAAAGTCAGAATGCCGTCGGTTTTGCCATCGGGCGTTCTGGAGTATACGCCGATCTCTCCGCCGTAGAAGAGATAGCCGTACTGACCTTTCCAGAGCTGGATCATGAAATCCTTGTTGTCATAGTTAAAGAAAACTCGGGTGTAGTCATATTCCAGGGCGATATAGGGCGCCACGAGATCGTATATTCTGGCAAAGCCTAAATTCTCCTGCCAGTTGTCCTTGTCATTGGTGTAGTAATAGTCATCGACATAGCTGTACTGATAGCTGAGAATCTGTCGGTTTTCCAGCAGATTGCGGACCACATTGCTGTTTTTGACCACATTGACGGGATAAATGGCAGAGAGGGTTTTACCGTTGACCTTGGCCTTGGCGGTGATGACGGCTCTGCCGACGGAGACGCCGGTCACGACTCCCTTTGAGGAGACGATGGCAACCTTATTGTCGGAGCTTTCCCATGTGATTTTCGGCTGAGTGTCCACGCCGCTGACCTTGGCACTGAGCTGGATCTTTTTCCTGACGGTGACATTGAAGCCATTGGCAGAGATCACAATTTCCGGCTCAGAGGCAGCGGTCTTCGCTGCGGAGAAAGGATAACGGTTATCGGTAATTTGGGGTTCCGAGGCGGCGCTGCAGCACATGACGCCGAGAAAAAGGATCAGGGCGGAAATAACTGTCAGCAGCAGGACTTTGAAATGCTTTTTCATCTTGTTCCTCCATTCAGTATGATTTGGTATATATTACCTTATTGGCAATTATATATTATTTTTTCCAAATAATCAACGGCTAATTGTTAATATTTTTTAAACAATGGAACATTAAAAGCGAAAATGATGCATTCAGATCTTTTTTCTATGCTTGCTTTGGGCTTATTCTTTTTCCAGCCTTATGGTTTTGACTGCATGAGGGGCGAGAGATACACTGATTATACCGTTTACCGGGAATGTTTCTCCCGACCAGAGATCCCTTGCTGTGAAGGAGCCGCAGATTCCCTGCTCATTCAGGTCAAGAGCAAGACTTCTCGTCTCGTCGGAAAGATTAAACAGCGCCAGTGCGGTGTTGCCGTTTTCATCGGTACAGCACCAGATCGCTTCCTCACGGCTGCGGCGAAGCTGGCGGTTGTCGGTGGAGTTTTGATTGATGGAGATGATCTCCCGATTGGTGATGAGGGCAAGATCCTCCGGACGGTTTTCCCGGAGCTCACCGCCGAGAATCAGCGGTGAACGGAAAAAGGCCCACAGGGTTAGCATTGTCTTTTGCTCGTCGGCGGTGAAATTTGTATATCGGTCCGCGTCGCCCAGGCAGGAACAGTTTTTGGAGATTTTTCCCAGCGGGAGCATATCGCAGTCCGGCCAGGAGCCTGCCTTGACATGATCGACCCATTTTTCACAGCGCTCAAACATGGCGTAGAGCTTGTCCCAATGATCCCAGAAGTCGCCGGTCATGCGCCACATATTGGCGTTCTGAGAAAGATGAAAGGCTTCGCCGATCACGGCAGGACCGGGGGAGAGGGAAAGCACCATGTCTCTGCCGCAGGCGTCGATGGCTTTTCGGATCATTTCGATTTCTTCCCGGGCGCTGTAGGGATTGTGGGGCTGAAACTCCGTATTGGCGATGTCGTCCACCTTGACAAAATCCACACCCCAGGAAGCGTAAAGGGAAAAGAGGCTGTTGTAGTATTCCTGAGCGCCCTGGGCGCGGGCATTGACGCCGTACATATCCGTGTTCCATGAGCAAACCGAGAAGCCGCTGGCAATTTGCCTTGCGGTTTTGTCACTGCCCATGATTTTCGTGTTGCGGTGAACGGCCTGACGGGGAATGCCGCGCATGATGTGTATGCCGAACTTCAGACCCATGGCATGGATTCTTTCGGCTATAGGGGCGAAGCCCTTGCCGCCGGCGGCGCTGGGGAAACGGTTGACCGCCGGTATGAGACGGGAGTATTCGTCCATTTCAAGCTCGGTGAAATTATTGTAAAAGTTTGAGCGTGCTTTCGGCTCATACCACTGGATATCGCAGACCACATATTCCCAGCCGTAGTCTTTCAGGTGCTCGGCCATATACCGGGCGTTGCCAAGAAGCTGTTCCTCGTTGACGGCGGCGCCGTAGCAGTCCCAGCTGTTCCAGCCCATGGGCGGTCGCAGGGCAAATGTGTCTTTTTTTTGCATAGTGTTTCTCCTTTTAGTTTGATTATCATGGATTATAGCATAACTGAGATATAGCGGTCAAGATAAAGACAGCCGATAAGAAAATATATACAATGCATTATTTTCTAAACTGAAAATCCGATAATGTGTCATCCGTCAAATACGTAACGGTACAAAATGTGTGTTATACAAGGACAGCAAATTGCCCTTTAATACAACAGAGGTGTGCGAGCCGACAAAGCGTCACACACACCTCTAATATCACTCTTGATTTTATGCTGTTGACGAGTTTACAAGAATTTGAAACCCGTGTCCGTCTTTAATATAAATGTTCTTTGGTTCTCAATATACCTATCATTAAAACCCTATAGAATACTTAATGGTTAAGTTGGCAATAGAGGGATCTGGATTATAGTATCTTTCGCCAATTTGTACTTTGTCTTCACCTGCTGATATATAAACAGAATCCACAAAAATATCATCAAGTAAAGCCTTTTCTTTGAGTTTGCTCAGCAATTCTTCTGCAGCTTCGGTAAGGCGAAAAATACGATAGGGTTTATTGGTGAATAAAGTCGTTTTTTTGGTTACATTTACTAAACTAAATCTAATATCTAAACAATAGTCATCGACTTTACCAGAAATCTGAATACTCGGATAATCGAAAAAATATTTTTGCTTAACTATTTCAGTAAATGCCTTTCCAAAATTACCCTTTAAATATGAATATTTACGCTCACCGATTTTTACTTTGCCGCCAATATATCCTCCCGCACTGATATGACCTGTTATAACTCTTTCAGAATCAACAGTTTTATATTGTCCGCTTTTTGATTTTTTTAAAATATCTTCTTTAATATTTTTGAGCAGAATATGAACTTCCTCTTCAACAATTCTATCCGGGTAACCTCGGAAGAATCTTTGAAGTTCGTCTTCAAGGCTATACTTAGAGACTGTTGTTTTTGTTAATTCCTCTTTAAATTTAGACATAATACCACTCCTTTTTCATTAGAATATCATATTCCAAGTTTTAAGTCAAGCATTTTACAAATTCCACCTCGTACCTGGAAAAGATATCAATTGCTGTATCCTTGCCAAAAAGCCAAAAAGATTTCACCGCAGTCTTGA
>JAQXMV010000155.1 GCA_029013165.1 Oscillospiraceae bacterium
ATCTGCCCGAAAGCGCAAAAAGAGATCTCATTATTGCACTCATCACCCTGAAATATACCCAGTCAAACTCCGTCTGCTATGCTTATGACGGTCAGGCCATCGGCGTCGGTGCCGGACAGCAGTCCAGAATCCACTGCACCAGACTGGCCGGAACCAAGGCAGACACCTGGCATCTGCGCCAGGCCGACAAGGTGCTGAATCTGCCCTTCCTGCCCACTCTCGGCAGAGCCGACCGTGACAATGTCATTGACGGCTACATCAACAAAAACGAGGAAGATGTCTGCGCGGACGGCAACTGGCAGAAATATTTCACTTCTCAGCCGGAAGTATTCACCAGAGAGGAAATGGACGCATATCTTGCAACCATAAAGGGAGTTTCCCTCGGCTCAGACGCTTTCTTCCCCTTCTCGGATAATATCGAAAGAGCCTACCGCAGCGGCGTCAGCTACATCGCGGAGCCCGGCGGCTCCATCAGAGACGACGCCGTGATTGAGTGTGCCGACAAATACGGCATGGTGATGGCATTCACAAAAATGCGTCTGTTCCATCATTAATTTCACAGAAGAAAAAGGAGAACCAGAATGCTCAGTTATTTCAACGAACTTGCAAAATATGATCCGGAGATCTTTTCCTCCTGTGACAAAGAGCTTGAAAGGCAGCAGACCTTCATCGAGCTGATCGCTTCGGAAAACATTGTTTCCAAGGCAGTTTTGCTGGCAGCCGGCAGTGTGCTGACCAATAAATATGCCGAGGGTTATCCCGGCAAGCGCTATTACGGCGGCTGTCACTGTGTTGACGAGGTGGAAAACATCGCCCGTGAACGCGCCAAGAAGCTCTTCGGCGCCGAGCATGCCAATGTTCAGCCCCACTCCGGCGCCAACGCCAATCTGGCCGTATTCTTTGCCCTGCTTCAGCCCGGCGACACGGTCATGGGCATGAATCTTTCTCAGGGAGGACATCTTTCTCACGGCTCACCGGTCAATATTTCCGGTAAATACTGGAACATCGTACCCTACGGTGTGGACGATGAGACGGAAACCATCGACTACGACAAGATGAGAGAAATCGCTTTGGAATGTAAGCCCAAGCTCATCGTTGTGGGCGCCAGCGCCTATTCCAGAATCATCGACTTCCCCCGCTGCCGTGAAATTGCCGATGAAGTCGGCGCCTACCTCATGGTGGATATGGCACACATCGCCGGCCTGGTCGCCGCAGGACTTCATCCCTCACCGGTGCCCTATGCCGATGTGGTCACCACAACCACCCACAAGACCCTCAGAGGCCCCCGCGGCGGTCTGATCCTCTGCAAGGAGCAATATGCCAAGCAGATCGACAAGGCCGTATTCCCCGGCACTCAGGGCGGCCCTCTGATGCACATTATCGCCGCCAAGGCTGTGGCTTTCGGCGAAGCCCTCAGCGATGAATTCAAAGCCTATCAGACCCAGCTTCGCGACAACGCCGCAACTCTGTGTCAGGCCCTCATAGACGAAGGCATCGACATCGTCTCAAAAGGCACGGACAACCACCTGATGCTTCTGGATCTTCGCAAGTTCGACATCTCCGGCAAGGAGCTGGAGGCCCGTCTCGACGAGGTACACATCACCACCAATAAAAACACCATTCCCAACGATCCGAAAAGTCCCTTTGTTACCAGCGGTCTGAGAATCGGCACAGCCGCCGTCACCACCCGCGGTTTCAAGCAAGAGGAAATGAAGCGCATTGCCAAATGGATCAAGCTCGCCATCACAGACTTTGAAAACAGCAAGGAAAACATAACAAAAGAAGTTCTCGCCCTGTGTGAGAAATATCCGATCTATCAGGATTAAGGAGTGAAAAAGCGATGAATATCATGGTCGTCGGCGGCGGAGGCCGCGAACACGCCATCATTAAAAAGCTCAGGGAAAACAAAGAAATCGAAACCATTTATGCTCTGCCGGGAAACGGTGGTATTGCCGCCGACGCCCGGTGCGTCCCCGTGAGTGCAACGGACATTGCGGGCATCTGTAGCTTTGCACAGAGCCATTCCATCGACTATGCCGTTGTGGCGCCCGATGATCCGCTGGTTCTCGGCGCCGTCGATGAGCTGGCCAAGCTGGGTATCCCCTCTTTCGGCCCCTGCAAAAATGCCGCCATCATCGAGGGCAGCAAGGTTTTTTCTAAAAATCTGATGAAAAAATACGCCATTCCCACAGCTGAATATGAGGTTTTTTCCGATATGGAGCAAGCTTTGGCCTATATCGAAAGCTGTCCCATTCCGACGGTTATCAAGGCTGACGGTCTGGCTCTGGGCAAGGGCGTTATTATCGCACAGACCCGTGAGGAAGCCAAAGACGCCGTGCGCTCAATGATGCAAGACAAGATCTTCGGCGAAAGCGGAAGCAATATCGTCATTGAGGAATTCCTCACAGGACCGGAGGTCAGCGTGCTTTCTTTCACCGACGGCAAAACCGTGGTTCCCATGGTTTCCTCCATGGATCACAAAAGAGCCCTGGACAATGACGAGGGTCTCAACACCGGCGGTATGGGCACTGTGGCGCCGAACCCCTATTACACCAAGGAAATCGCCGAACAGTGCATGAAAGAGATTTTCATGCCCACCATAGCCGCCATGAACGCCGAGGGCCGCACCTTCAAGGGCTGTCTTTATTTCGGCCTGATGCTCACACCCAAGGGACCGAAGGTCATCGAATATAACTGCCGTTTCGGCGACCCCGAAACCCAGGTAGTGCTTCCTCTGCTCGAGAGTGATCTTCTCACCGTCATGCAGGCCACCACCAACGGCACCCTCGCCGATACGGAAATCAAATTTTCCGACAAAAGTGCCTGCTGCGTCATCATGGCCTCCGAGGGCTACCCCAAAAAATATGAAAAGGGCTTTGCCATCGAAATTCCCGCGGAAACCGCTGACAGCGTTTATGTTGCCGGCGCGGTGCTGGAAAAGGGCGTACTCAAGACCTCCGGCGGCAGAGTACTCGGCGTGACGGCCACGGCAGACACCCTGTCACAGGCCATTGACGAAGCATACAATAAAGTGAAAACCGTCCGTTTTGCAAATGCCTATTACCGCAAGGACATCGGAAAAAAAGCAATGGAGGCGAAATAATGGTATATCGTATCTATGTGGAAAAGAAAAAGGAACTGGCCAACGAAGCCAAAAGTCTGCTCAGTGACATCCATACTCTCCTGGGTATCAGAAGCGTTACCGATCTTCGTCTGATCAACCGCTATGACGCCGAGGATATTGACGCTGCACTTTTTGACTATGCCGTGAAAAATGTTTTCTCAGAGCCTCAGTTGGATATTGTCAGCGAAGCTCTCGACGCCGACGGCGCCTCGGTTTTTGCCGTGGAATATCTGCCCGGTCAGTTTGACCAGAGAGCAGACTCCGCCGCCCAGTGCATACAGATCATATCCCAAGGAGAAAGACCGACAGTCAAGACCGCAAAGGTATATCTTCTTTACGGCGAAGTGACCGACAGCGAACTGGCGCAGATCAAAAAATATGTGATCAACCCCGTGGAAGCCAGAGAAGCCTCTCTGGAAAAAGCCGAAACGCTGAAAACCAAATACGACATTCCCACCGAAGTGGAAACCCTCGACGGCTTCACAGACCTTGATGAAAAAGGTCTTGCGGATTTCGTGAAGAAATATGCCCTGGCCATGGACGAGGACGACATCGCTTTCTGCCGTGATTATTTCCGCAAAGAGGGCAGAAATCCCACCATCACAGAAATCCGCATGATCGACACCTACTGGTCAGATCACTGCCGTCACACCACCTTCCTGACGGTCATCGACTCGGTGAAATTTGAGGACGAGCTGCTGCAGCGCACCTATGATGATTACATGGCCACCCGAAAGGAACTGGGCAGAACAAAGCCCGTCTGTCTGATGGATATCGGCACACTGGCCGGAAAATATCTGAAAGAAAAGGGATATCTGGACAAGCTGGACGAGAGCGAAGAAATCAACGCCTGCACCGTGAAAATCGAGGTGGAGATCGACGGCAAAAAAGAGCCCTGGCTCCTGCTTTTCAAGAATGAAACCCACAATCACCCCACGGAAATTGAGCCTTTCGGCGGCGCGGCCACCTGCATCGGCGGCGCTATCCGCGATCCCCTTTCGGGTCGTTCCTATGTTTACGGCGCCATGCGCGTCACGGGAGCCTCCGATCCCCTCAAGAGTGTTGCCGAGACTATACCCGGCAAACTGCCCCAGAGAAAGATCGTCACCACAGCTGCCGCAGGCTATTCCTCCTACGGCAATCAGATCGGCCTTGCCACAGGCATCGTCGATGAACTCTATCATGATGGCTACACGGCCAAGAGAATGGAAATCGGCGCCGTTATCGCCGCAGCACCTGCTGAAAATGTGCGGCGTGAATGTCCCCAGGACGGCGATGTCGTGATTCTTCTGGGCGGCGCAACGGGCCGCGACGGCTGCGGCGGTGCCACCGGTTCATCGAAATCTCACACCACCGAATCTCTGGAAAGCTGCGGTGCAGAGGTGCAGAAAGGTAACGCCCCCGAAGAAAGAAAACTCCAGCGCCTTTTCCGCAACAAAGAGGCCTGCCGCATGATCAAGCGCTGCAATGACTTCGGCGCAGGCGGCGTCAGCGTCGCCATCGGCGAGCTGGCTGACGGCCTTGAAATCGACCTCAACGCCGTACCGAAAAAGTACGAGGGTCTTGACGGCACGGAGCTGGCCATCAGCGAATCACAGGAAAGAATGGCTGTGGTCATAGAAAAAGAAAATGTCGAAGACTTCCTGACTCTGGCAAAGGAAGAAAACCTCAACGCCACCGTTGTGGCCAAGGTCAAGGAGGAAAAGCGCCTGACCATGTATTGGAACGGCAAAGCAATCGTTGACCTGAGCCGCGAGTTCCTCAACTCCAACGGCGCGGAAAAGCATATCAGCATTGAGGCGGCAGCCTCAAAATGCCCGATGAAAAAGATCGAGGGCAATTTCGCCGACAACATGAAAAAACTGGCAGGCGATCTCAATGTCTGCTCCAAACGCGGACTTTCCGAGCGTTTTGATTCCACCATCGGCGCCGGTACCGTCCTGATGCCTTTCGGCGGAAAAAATCAGCTCACGCCCATTCAGGCCATGGTTCAGCTCATCTCGACAGAAAAGGGTCACACCGATGACTGCTCCCTCATGTCATGGGGCTACAATCCTTTCTATACCGAGGCGACGCCTTTTCACGGCGCCTATATGGCCGTGGTGGAATCTGTCTGCAAGCTCATTGCAACCGGTGCCAAGTTTGAAGATGTATACCTGACCTTCCAGGAATATTTCGAGCGTCCCGGCAAGGATCCCAAGCGCTGGGGCAAGCCCCTGAGCGCTCTGCTCGGTGCTTTCAAGGCACAGAAAGATCTCAAGGTTGCCGCCATCGGCGGTAAGGACTCCATGAGTGGTACCTTTGAAAACCTCGATGTTCCTCCCACCCTCGTCTCTTTCGCTGTCACCACCGACAAGACAAGCCACATTGTCTCTCCCGAATTCAAAAAAGCCGGCCACAAGCTCATTCAGCTCACTCCGGAATTTGACAGCGATCATCTGCCTGTCACCAAGTCGCTGACAGATATTTTCGACAAGGTCACGGCATTACTTCGTTCCGGCAAGGCTTTCGCCTGCTACACACCCACCTACGGCGGTATTGCCGAAGCGGTGATGAAAATGTGTCTGGGCAACGGTCTGGGCTTTGACTACAGCGACAGCATCAAGACCGAAGATATTTTCTCCTACAGCTATGGCAGCTTCCTGCTGGAAGTGGAGGAAGATGTCAGTGAGGGCACTCTGATCGGCTTTGTCACCGACAAAAATGAAATCACCCTCGGCGGCGAAAAAGTTGATCTTGATGAGCTTCTCGGCATCTATGAGGACAAGCTGGAGAGCGTTTATTCCTGCAATATTGACCAGTCGGAGTCAAAGGTCAAGACCTTCTCCCATGAGGCCGGCAGCAGAAAAGCTCCCGCCGTCAAGAGTGCAAAGCCCAAGGTTCTGATCCCCGTATTCCCCGGAACCAACTGTGAATTTGACTCGGCAAAGGCCATGGACGACGCCGGCGCCGAGAGCAAGATCATCGTCATCAACAATCTCACCGCCGACGGTATTGCCAGAAGCGTTGAGCATTTCGCCAAGGAGCTGGAAAGCGCACAGATGGTCTTTATCCCCGGCGGATTCTCCGGCGGTGACGAACCCGAGGGAAGCGCGAAGTTTATCACGGCATTTTTCCGCAACGCCGCTGTCAAAGAGCAGGTCACAGCGCTGCTGGAAAAGAGGGACGGCCTGATGTGCGGTATCTGCAACGGCTTCCAGGCTCTCGTGAAGCTGGGACTTGTCCCCTACGGAAAGATCGTTGACGCCAGAGCCGATATGCCGACCCTGACTTTCAACACCATTGCCCGTCACCAGTCACGCATCGTCAGAACGAGAATCGCCTCCAACATGAGCCCCTGGCTGGCTGACACGAATGTAGGCGACATTTACAATGTGCCCATTTCTCACGGTGAGGGCCGCTTCCTGGCTGACGAAAAAACGATCCTGGACCTTGCCGAAAAGGGACAGATCGCAACGCAGTATGTTGATTTCAGCGGTGAAGCCACCAACGATATCCACTTCAACCCCAATGATTCCATGTACGCCATCGAGGGTATCACCTCCCCCGACGGACGAGTATTCGGTAAGATGGGACACAGTGAGAGAATCGCCGGCGGTCTTTATCAGAATGTACCCGGTGAATATGACATCAAGATGTTCAAGTCCGCTGTGAAGTACTTCAAATAAACAACAGCACCCACGCATTTTTGCGTGGGTGTTTTTCTGTTCCGTGCAGGAACCGGGAAAGGTTCGCCGGCCCGGACGGCGCGAAGCGCCGCGGGCTTGCCGAAAAGGCAAGCCCGAAAGAAGTGCTTCGCACTTCTTCCGGGCCGGCGGCTTACCGTTTGCACGGCATTCATTGATTTTTCCTGCTTTTCCCTCACGAAGACACCCGAAGCGTATCTACGGTGCAGCAGGTAAATGATTATTTCTGTTCGGCGTCAACGGCAGCAATACCGAGCATTTCCAGCTGCTCGCCGTCGACGACACTCGGACATTCCGTCATGGGTTCACTGGCATTCTGCACCTTGGGGAAAGCGATACAGTCTCTGAGGGTATCCAGACGAAGCATCTGCATAACCAGTCTGTCCAGACCGAGACCGATTCCGCCGTGAGGCGGTGCGCCATATTGAAAAGCGTCGGTCAGGAAGCCGAACTTCTCATGGGCCTGCTCTTCGCTGAGGCCGAGAAGGGAGAAAATCCTGTTCTGCAGCACCGGATCGGTGATTCTGATGGAACCGCTGGCAAGCTCGACACCGTTGAGCACAAGGTCATAGGCATTGGCTCTGACATTGGCCTTGTCGGTCTCCAGATAGTCCAGACATTCCTCAAGGGGTGCCGTGAAGGGATGATGCATAGCCACGAACTGGCCTAAATCCTCGTCCCAGTCGAAGAACGGGAACTCCACAACCCAGAGGAGATTAAACTGATCCTCGGGGATAATATTCAGCTTCTTGGCAACGGTGTTTCTCAGGGCACCGAGTACACTCAGGGTCGTGCTGACTTTATCGGCAATAATCAGAATCACATCGCCGTTTTCCGCACCGCACTTATCCATAATGCTCTTCATTTCCTCTTCGCTCATGAATTTCGCGAAAGAGGAGGCGATGGTTCCGTCATCGGCAATTCTTGCCCAGGCAAGGCCCTTGGCACCTATGCCTTTGACCATTTCCGTCAGCTTGTCGATTTCTTTTCTTGTCAGAACGCTGAAGGCTTTTTTCGCCGTGATAGCGGCGACTTTGCCGCCCTTTTCCAGCGCGCCGGTAAAGACGCCGAAGCCGCAGTTTCTCACTTCCTCACCGATATCGGTGATCTCCATGGCAAATCGGGTATCGGGCTTATCGGAGCCGTAACGCTCCATGGCCTGCTGATAGGTCAGTCTCGGCAGCGGTGTAGAGATATCCACGCCGAGAGCCTCCCGGAACACCCTCTTGATAAAGCCTTCGATCAGAGAAAGGATATCCTCCATTTCGACGAAGCTCATCTCAATATCAATCTGGGTAAACTCCGGCTGACGGTCTGCACGCAGATCCTCATCGCGGAAACAGCGGGCGATCTGCATATATCTGTCAAAGCCGGCAACCATGGAAAGCTGCTTATAAAGCTGAGGTGACTGAGGCAGCGCATAGAAACTGCCCTTGTGAATACGGGAGGGCACGAGGAAGTCTCTGGCACCCTCGGGAGTCGATTTCACAAGAATCGGGGTTTCGATCTCAATGAATCCGTTCTCGTCGAAGTAGTCACGGACGATCTTGGTGATTCTGTGGCGCATCAGGATATTTTTCTGCAGATCGGGGCGCCGCAGATCCAGATAGCGGTATTTCAGTCTTGTCAGCTCTGAGGTCTGGCAATTTTCGATAATTTCAAAAGGCGGCGTTTCACTCTTGCCGAGTATGCGCAGATCGCTGACGAAGATTTCCACCTCACCGGTGGGAATATCCATATTTTTCGAGGAGCGCTCTCTGACCGTACCCTTAGCCATGAGAACGAACTCACTTCTGACGGTGAAAGCCTTATCAAATATATCCCTGGCTGTGGTATCGTCAAAAGCAAGCTGCACGATGCCCGTTCTGTCTCTGAGATCGACAAAGATCAGCGCGCCGAGGTCTCTCTGCCGCTGTACCCAGCCTGCGACAACGACCTCTCTGCCGCAATCTTTAGCTGTGAATGTACCGCAATAATCGGTTCTTTTCAGTCCTGTCATGTAATCCATCAATAATCTTTCCTTTCCGGCTGCCGGAATTTTTTTATTTCTTGCACTCTCGCCGCAGCCCGGGGCTCAAGTGAATATCTGACCTTTTCTTATTCTCCGGTGGCAAAGCTGTCGGCAAAGACCAACTGCAGAAAACTGTCATCGAAATTCTCGTCAATACCGAGCTCTGTTTCCGCGCCGGTTTTCATGTTTTTGACCTTGACCTTTCCGCTGTCAAGCTCGCTTTCACCGATAACGGCCGTATACTCTGCGCCGAGCTTATTGGCATATTTCATCTGTGCCTTAACGGAACGGCCGACAATATCAAACTCCGCGGCCACACCGATACTTCTCAGCTCCTTGGCTAACTGAGCCGACTTGATATTGGCCTCATCACCCATAGACGCCAGGAAGATGTTGCAGGGGGCCACTTCGGGGAACTCGGCGCCCTGCGCCTCCATAACCATAAGAAGTCTTTCGATTCCCATGGCAAATCCGAGAGAGGGCGTGCTCGGTCCGCCGATTTCCTCGACAAGGCCGTCATATCTGCCGCCGCCGCAGACCGTTCCCTGTGCGCCGATCTTATCGGAAACAAACTCGAAAACCGTCTTGGTATAATAATCCAGACCGCGGACAATAGAGGGGTTGACCGTGTAGGTAATATCCATCGCGTCCAGATATTTTTTGGTCTTTTCAAAGTGGTCTCTGCACTCCTCACAGAGGAAATCCGTGACTTTAGGGGCACCCTTGGCAATTTCCGAACAGATGGGGCTCTTGCAGTCGAGTATTCTCATTGGATTTCTCTCCAGTCTGCCTAAGCAGGTGGGACAAAGCTCGTCTTTCCTTGCGGAAAAATATTCTTTCAGTGCTTCGTGATAGTGCTTTCTGCATTTCGGACAGCCGATGGAGTTGATCTCCAGGTGCAGATCACTGATTCCCAGCTCGTCAAAAATGCCGCTGACCATGGCGATCAGCTCTGCATCTGCTGCCGGCGAAGCCGTGCCGAGGCACTCACAGCCAAACTGGTGAAATTCACGCAGTCTGCCGGACTGCGGCTTTTCATAGCGATAGCAGGAAATGAAATAGCACAGCTTCTGAGGAAGCGGCTCATTGAAAAGTCCGTGCTCAAGGAAGGAGCGAACCACACCGGCCGTACCCTCGGGACGCAGGGTGATGGATCTGCCGCCCTTGTCGTCAAAGGTGTACATTTCCTTTTGCACCACATCGGTGGTGTCACCCACACCGCGCTGAAAAAGCTCTGTGTGCTCAAAAACAGGCACTCTGATCTCCTTGTAGCCGTGACTGGTCACCTTGTCCAGAATCACGCCCTCAATATACTGCAGTTTATGGATATCCTTTGGCAGGGCATCCTGTGTACCCTTGACTGATTTTGTAATTAACGCCATATCTGACCTCCTGAAATATAAAAATAATAGCCCCATCTCCAACGCTGCCGCATAAACGGTCACATTGGGGATGAAGCATAAGCTCCACGGTGCCACCCCGCTTGGACGGAAAACCGTCCCACTTTCCTATTCAATTCATGGCTCCGGAATGTCTTCATCATCTGCCGTGCGTAAGGTGCTTCCAGCCGAAACGGCACCTCTCTCTGAACGGGGCGAAAATGATTACTCCTTTCCGTCACTGCCGGTTACATTTTGGGGTTAACAATATCTCTCCAATCCAGGTCTCCTCTTTCCAGAGCATGGATCAAAGCCTCCGCCGTTGCAATATTGGTCGCAACGGGAACATTATGAACATCGCAAAGTCTGAGAAGATTTGCTTCGTTTGGCTCTTCCTTTTTTGCCGTGAGAGGATCACGGAAAAAGAGAAGAAGATCAATCTCATTGCAGGCGATCCTTGCCGCGATCTGTTCGTCGCCGCCCTGATAACCGCAGAGGAACTTCACGATATTCAGTCCTGTGGCCTCGCTGACCAGCTTTCCTGTCGTTCCTGTGGCGCAAAGAGAATGTTTGCTCAGCGTTCCGCAGTATGCAATGCAGAACTGGGTCATGAGTTCCTTTTTCGCATCGTGCGCAATTAGTGCGATATTCAAAACTTCACCCGCCTTTCTCAATATCTCTTACGGATAATCATACCAAAAAAACTGTCGAAATGCAATAGATTTTCTAAAAAAATGCAGAATTTATTATTTGTATTGACAAATAGTGTCATATAAAAATTTATATATTCAGCGCCGCACGCTGTCCGCACAGCCGCATGGCAATACCGGTAACCGCCTTAAAGGAAGCCTGTCCCCTGACATAAACCGACGCGCCCATGGAGCCCAGACGAAGCCGTCTGTCCTCGGGAACAATGCCGATAAGCTGAACCTGCGTGGAATCAATCACGCTGTCCATATTCAGCAGACGGCCCTTGACCACATCTCTTTTCTGCACACGGTTGATGATCAGCCGCACATCGTCAATGCCCATGCGGTTGAGCGCCCTGCCTGCGGCGCAGGCACTTCTCGTGCAGACAAGATCCGGTGTAGAGACGACCAGACCCCTGTCGGCCACAGCCGCCGCTAAATGCAGACCCGTACCGATTCCTGCAGGCGCATCAAAGAGAATATAATCAAAGTCCTTTTCATATTTGGCAATGAGCCACTTCACGGTGTACTCGGTAATGCCCTCATAGTTTTCGGGGCTTGTCAGCACGCTGACGCCCTGGGCGCTATAGAGAGCCTGTTCACTGTCACATCGGCCGAAAATGACATCACTCCAGTCATAGACCATGTGTTCTGTGATTCCGAGCAGCACATCAATACTCTTGAGACAGTCGCAGTCCACCAGGAGCACACGCTTGCCCATGGCGCTGAGAGCCTTGCCGATGCTGACGCACAGCGTCGTCTTGCCCACGCCGCCCTTTCCCGAGGCGATCACGATTTTTTCCGCCATAACAAACTATCCCCGCGGCAGAACCGGTTCCCACCGGCGCCGCTTCCTTTCTGATTGATTTTTAAGGTTTCCGGCAAAAACTCACGGCAAAAGACTGCTTTCCGGCTGCTGGGTTTCGGTCACATCTTTCTCGGCGAAGTAGTATTCCATAATAGCCGAGGCGATAGGTGCCGTGGAGCCGCCGCTGCCTGCACCCTCAACGCTGACGCAAACGGCAATCTGCGGGTCGTCATAGGGAGCAAAAGCAATAATAAAGCCGTTGAAAGTTTCGATCATTCTGCCGTTGACTCTCTTGGCAACGGTTGTCGTACCGGTCTTGGCGGCCACCTTGCAGGGTACGGCAGAGAAGTCCGCATAGCTTTTTGTTCCCACGAGAAGCATACCTTTATAGACCAGATCCCAGTTTTCATCGGCGAAGTTCGCCTTGGAAAGGATCTGCGTGCCGCTTTCCATCACGGTTTTGGAAAGATCCGCCGTCTTGACGCTGCGGATGATGTGAGCCTTATATCGGGTGCCTCTATTGGCAATGGTAGAAACATAGCTGCAAAGCTGAATGGGTGTAAACTGGTTGTCTCCGTGTCCAATACCGGCCTGAATGGTCAGACCGGGCGTCCAGAGATCACCCTTGCTGGTTCTGTGTTCCACGCTGTCCACGGTTCCCACACTTTCCACCAGCTCGATTCCCGTGGGCTCGCCCAGACCGAACATGGTAAAATATCGGTTAAGTTTTTCGATGCCGAGACGGCGTGCCGCGTCATAGAAAAAGATATTGCAGGAATTATAGATGGCACTGATCACATTCTGATAGCCGTGATAGCCCGTGCAGCCGGGCTGATAGTCCGCATAGTGACGGTATACACCGTTACAGACCACACCGCTGCTACCGGTGATAATTCCCTCCTCCAGCGCCGCCATGGCCACGGCCGGCTTGATGGTCGAACCGGGGGTGTAGGTACTTCTCAGCGCACGGTTCCACAGGGGCTTCGTGGGATCGCTGTTGAGCTCATCATAGTCCTCCTGATAAGTGGAATTGTCATAGGTAGGATAAGAGGCAATGGCAAGGCATTCATTGTTTTTGGTGTCCATAACCACCACTGAACCGGAAAGCCGATAGCTTCGCTCCGTCTGAATCTGCAGTCTCTTGACGCCTTCTTCGAGAGCGTCCTGCGCCACTTTCTGCAGATCTCTTCTGATGGTCAGAATAACCGTGTCTCCCTGCTCAGGCTCTGTGGTGTATTCTTCCGTTTTGTTGCCCTGGGCGTCGGTGGTAATGGTTTTGACGCCGTTTTTTCCGCGCAGATACTTTTCCATGGCAGATTCGATGCCGCTTTTTCCGATCACATCGTTGATCGTATAGCCCTCATCTTTTTTGCTCTCATATTCTTCTTCATTGATCGGTCCCACGATTCCGAGAATGTGCGGTGCAATGGTTCCGTCATAATATTCTCTTTCCCAGGAGACCTGAACATCCACGCCGGGGAAATTGTCACTGCGCTCCTTGAGTGCCGAGACCAGCTCGCCGGAAACATCGGTGGCAAACTCATAGTCCCGACCGACATTGAAGCCTTTTTTGACCATGGAATAATATACTGAAGCGATCTTTCTCTGCTCACCGAGCTTATAGCTGCTGAGATCATATTTTTTGACCATCGCGTCAAAGCAGTTTTCCACAGTGGCGTAATAGTTCAGATCAAGAAACGCTTCACTCTTGAGATAGGAAATTTCATTTTCCGCATCCTCGGCAAAGGCCAACTGACTTCCCTTGATCACGATGGGAAGCTCATCATTCCATTCCACACCGTTTTTTTCAAAAAGGCGGATCAGTTCAATGATGATTCTGTTTCTTTCGCTGTATTTCTTCGGAAATTCCGGATAGGTGAAAACAATCTTATTGACCTGTCTGTTGGTGACAAGGGGATAGCCGTTTCGGTCAAGGATCTCTCCCCTGATGGCCGGGACATTGACCGTGACCCCGGAAACGGCAGAGCTTTTATCCTCCTGGGTACCCAGAACCTGAATATTAAAAAGGTTGACAAGAAAAAGCGAAAAAATGCACAGAATGAGAACTGTGATCAATATATTTCTTTTTTTGTTTACCTTACCCATAAAAATCTCAGCTCCTTTCCGAGTGTCATAGTATCTTGTAATCCTTTAATTTGCTTAAATCGTCAGTATGTTTGCCGCTGCTTTTTTTCGGTAATTTTCACAATAAATGCTATGAGATAATAATAGAGAAAGATGAACAGCAGACTATATAAAGCCGACGGCAGATAAAAGGTGAAGAGCACCGACGCCGCGCCCTCATAGCCCTTGTGCTGAATAAATAAGAGCCAGTACAGCACATTGGTCAGCCCCACAGCGCCGCCGGTGAGAATCAGCGCCGTCAGGATATTCTTTCTCATCAGGTAGGTAACCGCCGAGCTGCAGAGAAAGCCCACAGCCGCCAGCACAACGGCAAAAAATCCGTCGCCCCTGACAGAAGCGAAATCCCACAGGGCGCCGGCCAAAACACCGAAAGCAAGACCCGCCATACTCTTTTCATGGACGGCAACCGCAACGGTCAGCGGAATCAAAATCATGGCCTTGGCGCCGAAAACCGCAGGAAGCACACCGGCTGTATGCTGCACGGCGGCAGTCAAAAAGAAGAGAAGAGTAAAAAGACCGCGGCGAATATACAGATTCCGATTGTCAGAAAATCTCATGGCTTTTCACTCTCCTTTTTTCGTCATATACTTTTTCTCATTTACTCGATAATTTCCTCGATTCCCTGACCGCGGAAATCCGTGATCACAAAAAGATCCTCGATTTCTCTCACATCGACGCCCGGCTCCACAACAGCATAGCTCGTCAGGTCATACTTGCTCTCGCAGACCTCGCTGACCGTACCGATGATCAGCCCCTTGGGGTAAATGCCGCCGATGCCCGAAGTGAGGATAATTCCGCCGGGCGAAACCGTGGTTGTTCTCTCCAGGCCGGAAAAAACGCAGTTGCCGTTTTTGGAAAAGTCGATATTGGTGGTGACATAGGCCGTCTCGCGTGAACTGCTCTCCAGGGCGCTGATATTGACCTCGGGATTCAGGATCGTCTCCACCACGCTATAGGAGGGGTGAACCTTTTTGACGATACCCACGACATAATTGCCACAGACCGCCGGATCATTGACGGCCACACCGTCGCCGGAGCCCTTGTCAATGATGAGAGAAGTGAAAAGATCCGCGCTGTCCGTTCCGATGACACCGGCACGAAGCAGGGAAAAATCAGGATTTTCTTCCTTGACACCCAGCATGGTTTCATAGGATTCCAGCTTATGCTTCATGTCGTTATATTCGACAAGCTGATTTTCATATTCGGCGACCTGCTGTTCAAGGCGTTCGATCTCTTTTTTATAGCTGCCGGCGCTGCGAAAACTGTTCTTCACCCACTCGGTATTCTCCGAAATATAGGCCGTGAGACTCTGAAGGGGCTTGAAGACGGTGCCCACGGCGTCCGTCAGCGGAGAAGAGGATCGAACCGATGCCACAGCAATGACGGCGCCGACCAAAAGTGCGCACATGACAAAAAGAAAGGTCTTAAATTTACCGCTTTTGAAAAACTGGTGCATGATATGACACGAAACAGGGGCGCAAAAGCCTTGACAGCGCCCTGCTTTTTCCTTCCGTAAATTTTATCTGCCCTGCAGAATCAGAATCGTTTTCCGACTGTGCCCAGAATATCCGACTCCAGATAGATACCCGTTCCGTCAACAACGCAGTCAAGGGGATTATCGGCGATGCTGACAGGCATACCCGTCTGGGACGAAATGAGCTTGTCGATGCCTCTGAGCAGAGCGCCGCCTCCGGTGAGGGTGATGCCGTGCTCCATGATGTCTGCGGAAAGCTCCGGGGGCGTCTTTTCCAGCGTCGACTTGACCGCGTCGAGAATGTGGTTGACATTATCACTGAGGGCTTCCCGGATTTCCTCACTGGTGATCGTGATGTTTTTCGGCAGACCGTCAACTCAGTTTCTGCCCTTGATCTCCATTCTGCCCTCGCCCTCATATTCCATGGCGGAACCGATCTTGATCTTGATATCCTCAGCGGTTCTTTCACCGATGAGCAGATTATATTTTTTCTTGATATAGAGACTGATGGCGCTGTCGAAGCTGTCACCTGCCGTTCTGACCGAACGGGAGGTCACGATATCTCCCAGTGAGATCACCGCCACCTCGGCGGTGCCGCCGCCGATATCGACGATCATGCTTCCGATGGCTTCGCTCACAGGCAGACCTGCGCCGATGGCCGCCGCCATAGGCTCCTCGATGAGGCTGACATATTTTGCTCCGGCCTCAATGGCAACATCGTGGACATTTCGTCTCTCGACCTCGGTGACACCCGAGGGGATACAGATGACCACCCTGGCCTTGGCAAGATAGGAACCGCCCAGGGCTTTGCTGATAAACTTTTTGAGCATTTCGCAGGTAATGTCAAAGTCGGCGATGACGCCGTCCTTGAGAGGACGCATGGCGGTGATGGAACCGGGCGTCCGGCCGATCATTTCCTTGGCCTGGGTGCCCACGGCAACCACCTTGGCAGGCTTTGAGCTGACATTGATCGCCACCACGGAGGGCTCACGAATCACGATACCCTTACCCTTGACAAAAACGAGCGTGTTGGCTGTGCCTAAATCTATACCAATATCCTGAGAAAAAAGCATGGATAGTCTCCTTTCGGCAATCTAGAAAGAATCTGATTAAGATATATCATTATACAATAAAAGAGGGCATTCCTCAATAGTCGTAATGAAAAATTATCACTTTTTTTATTTTTGACTCTTACGGGCCCTTTCATTCCCGGTTTTTTCCTTTATAAGATCACGCCGCCGCTGATACCGAAGTCCGCCAACACCCTGGCCGTTTCACTCACAGGCAGGCCCACCACCGAGAAGTAATCGCCGTCAATTTCCTTGACCAGCACGCTGCCGAGACCCTGTATACCGTAAGCGCCTGCTTTATCATCACTTTCGCCGGACGCGACATAGCTTTCCACAGCCGTTTCGCTGAGTTCACGGAAGGTCACTGCCGTCTGACAGCAGAATTTTTCCGTCCTGCTGCCATCGGTAATGCAGACACCGGTATAAACGCTGTGTGTTTTTCCCGAGAGCAGACGAAGCATTTCCTTTGCCTGTTCTCTGTTGTCCGGTTTGCCCAGAACCCTATCGTCCAAGGCGACCAGCGTATCGCAGCCGAGAACGACCCGGCCGGGATTTTCCCGTGAGACGAAATGAGCCTTACGGCAGGCAAGCTCCGTGACCATCTCCCGGGGTGACAGAGGCTCCGTCAGCCTTTCGTCGGCTCCGGAAACAGCCACCTCAAAGTCGAAGCCGGCATTTTTCAGCAGCTCCCGTCTTCGCGGAGAAGCCGAGGCCAGAATAAAATCAGCCATCAGAATTTGCCCTCCTCCACGAGTTTTGACAGCTTCAATATAGCCGCCACGGTTTTCGCGTCGCAGATTTCTCCTCTCATAACCATTTCCAGCGCCTGTGAAAGCTCCAGCTTTTCCACACCGAGAAATTCGCCCTGATCCAGGTGCTGATGAGTCTTTTTCAGTCCCTTGGCGGCGAAAATATGGATAATCTCACTGCAATAGGCAACCGTCGGGAAGATCCTGCCCAGAGAGATGATTTCATCGGCCACTACGCCGCATTCCTCCTCCAGTTCCCTTGCGCCGGCCGCCATGGGTTCCTCACCCTTTTCCAGCTTACCGGCAGGCACCTCCAGCAGTTCTCTGCCGAAAGGATAGCGAAACTGTCTGACCATGAGCAATTCGCCCTTTTCCGTCAGCGGGGCGATGCACACGCCGCCGCTGTGCTCCACCACCTCACGGATGCTTTTGCTGCCGTCAGGCAGCTCAATATCGTCAACATGAACACGGAACACTCTTCCGTCAAAAATTTCTTCACTCCCGAGAGTCTTTTCAAAAAACGCCATAATAAATTCCGCCTTTCCGCATATTATCCCTCGATACCCAATATAGATGTAACAAGGATCGGTGATAGAAAAAATGAACTACATTGTAAAACCTGTTACTTATGATTATAACACAAACAAAAACATAATTGAAGAGCTGATTAAAGAATATCCCTTTTTATCCGTAGAACTCTGCGGCCGGACTGTCCTCGGACGGGGAATTTTTGCCCTGAGTCTGGGCAAAAAAAGCAACAGCGTCATCTATGCCGGCGGTTTTCACGGCAGCGAATGGCTGACCTGCCTGGAGCTGCTGCTTTTCACCGAAAGGCTCTGCCACAGTATTAAACATTCCCATCGTCTGTGCAGCATAGATGTCGGACGCGCCCTCTCTCAGCTCGGCGTCTGCATCATTCCCTGCGTCAATCCCGACGGTGTGGAAATTGCCTGCCGCGGTCCTCAGAGCGCCAAAAATCTGCAGAAACACATTCTCTCCATTCCCTGTGACGACTATGACAAATGGAATGCCAACGCCATGGGCGTTGACATCAACCACAATTTCAACGCCGGCTGGGAAACCGAGCGGCAGATGGAGCGCGAGCAGGGCATCGACGGTCCTGCCTCCCGTCAATACGGCGGAACCTATCCCGAAAGTGAAGCGGAAACCAAAGCGCTGACGCGCCTTTGCCGTATCAGCAATTTTCGTCAGTGCATGGCTCTGCACGCTCAGGGAGAGGAGCTTTACTGGGAATACGGCGACAACACTCCGGCGCAGTCCTGCATGATGGCGAAAATCCTTGCAGACTCCTGCGGCTATGTGCCGGTGAAAAACAGTGCCCTCGGCAGTCATGGCGGCTTTAAGGACTGGTTCATTGAGGAATTTCACCGACCCGGCTTCACCATGGAAATCGGCAAGGGGGAAAATCCGTTGCCTGTCAGTGAGCTTTAT
>JAQXMV010000156.1 GCA_029013165.1 Oscillospiraceae bacterium
TATTTATCAAGAACTTTAATGGTTTTATAATATTCCGATTATAACCTTTCCGCTTTTCTGATGGCTCTGACATAATAGGAGCCGTCGGCGGAAATGCCCAGGGTGATGTCCATATATTTGCTGGGTTCAGGAGAGACCATGTTGCCCTGACTGTCCTGCTGCCAGTCCGTCGAAGCCAGATAGCCGACGGTGAGATAGACCGCCTTGTCCTTCTCCTCGGCTTCGATGACTTTCGGAGTGTATATGGGCGTGATGCCCGTGATGGGAATGATATAGCTTTTTTCTTTTTCGCTGTAGAGAAATTCAATACCGCCGCCGTCAACACTCCGGTGATCCGGTTTGCGCTCGCCGCCGAAAAGGGAAGCGAAGCGCTCCTCTACCTCAGATTTCGGCAGAAGCATACCTTTGTCAGTGTATTCGTATTGATCCGGCTCGGGATTGTCGTCAAGAATGGACCAAAGGGTGATGGAAATGAGCTGATCCATGTCTGCCATGGTGATGTCGTCAAAGGTGTCGGGATCGTTCATGATCACCGGCGCGATGAAGGCCTCATAGGCCGCAAAACGCTGACGGTTTTTCTCGCCGGCCGAGGAACTGATTTGCCGCCAGAGCTGAAGACCCAGGCTGACGGTTCCTGCCGCCGCCAGCAGCAGAACGAGGATTCCCACTGCGATATTCACGGGAGATCTTTTCTTTTTCAATGACATCACCGCCTGAAAATAGTCTTATTTTGTTGTTTATCGGATCTGGCCGTCACCGTGTATCACATATTTCACCGTTGTCAGCTCAGGCAGTCCGAGAGGACCTCTCGCATGGAGCTTCTGGGTGGAAATGCCGATTTCGGCACCGAAGCCGAATTCTCCGCCGTCGGTGAAGCGGGTGGAGGCATTGACATAGACGGCGGCTGCGTCCACCTCATCGGTGAATTGGCGTTGGGCACTGTAATTTTCCGTCACGATGCATTCGCTGTGACCACTGGTGTATTTCATAATATGCTCAATGGCCTCGTCGATATCACCGACGATTTTGACGCTGATCTCGTAGTCCAGGTATTCCTTGCCGTAATCCTCCTCTGTGGCGGGGAGTACGCCGGGAAGAATGGCGGCCGTTTCCTCGTCACCGTGAATCACAACGCTTTTTTCGTCCAGCCTTGCCTTGATCAGCGGAAGAACCTCTTTCGCGATACTTCTGTGAATGACCAGGCTTTCGCAGGCGTTGCATACCGAGGGACGGGAGGTTTTGGCGTTGAAGATAATGTCCGCCGCCATGGTGAGATCGGCGTCCTTGTCCACATAGATGTGGCAGTTGCCTGTACCGGTTTCGATGACGGGAACGCTGGCATTTTCCACACAGGAGCGAATCAGTCCTGCACCGCCGCGGGGAATCAGCACATCCACATAGCCGTTCATTTTCATCAGTGCTTCGGCGGAGGCTCTGCTTGTGTCCTCCACCAGCTGAATGCAGTCGCCGGGCAGTCCGGAGCGGGAGACTGCTTCGCGCATGATCTCGGCCAGCTTTTGATTGGAGTGAATGGCTTCCTTGCCGCCGCGCAGAATCACGCAGTTGCCGGCTTTCAGACACAGCGCCGCCGCGTCCACGGTCACATTGGGGCGGGCCTCAAAGATGACGGCAATGACGCCCAGGGGGACGGAGACCTTTTCGATGACCAGTCCGTTGGGCCTCTTTTCGCCGCTGAGGATTCGGCCGCAGGGGTCGCTGAGCTTGGTGATCTGCCGGACAGAGTCTGCGATGGCTAATATTCGTGTTTCGCTGAGACTGAGCCTGTCGATCATACTCGGGCTCATGCCCTTTTCTTTTGCCGCGGCGATGTCGATCTCGTTGGCCGCGATTATGTATGCTGTTTTTGCTTCGAGAGCGTCGGCGATGGCAAGGAGGGCTTTGTCCTTTTCACCTGAGGAGGCTGTCATGAGTTTTCGCTGAGCCGATTTGGCTCTTTTACCCAATTCTGTCAACATGGTTTTTTCCTCTCACTTCGCATAAAATAATGTGCCCACGCTGTGACCGTCGATGAGCTTATAAATATCCTGGGGTGCGGTACCGTTCATAACCACCGTGGGGATACCGGCTTCGACGGCGATTTCCGCGGCGTGGATCTTTGTGATCATGCCGCCTGTGCCGCGTTCACTGCCGGCTCCGCCGCACAGGGCCTTGATATCCTCTGTGATTTCCCTGACAATGGGAATCAGCCTTGCTTCCGGGTTCTCGTTGGGATTTTCCTCGAAAAGTCCGTCGATATCTGAGAGAATGATCAGCGCCTGGGCTTTGATGAGCTTGGCCACGATGGCAGAAAGAGAATCGTTGTCGCCGTAGACGATTTCCTCCGTTGCCACGGAGTCGTTCTCGTTGATGATCGGCACGGCGCCGTATTCAAAGAGCTTTTCAAAGGTGTTTTCAAGATTCAGCCGTCTCTGTTCGTTTTCGATGTCGCTTTTTGTGATGAGAAGCTGACCGGTTTTGACACCGTTTTCGCCGAAAAATTTGTCATACATAAACATCAGCTCGCACTGGCCGACGGTGGCGGCGGCCTGTCTGCCGGGAATATCGGCAGGGCGCTCCTTGAGTCCCAGCTTGCCGACGCCCACGCCGATGGCACCGGAGGTGACGAGCACCACCTCCATGCCGGAATTGTGAAGATCCGCCAGCACACTGCACAGTTTCACCATGCGGCGTATATTGATTTTTCCGGTGGAATAAGTCAGCGTCGATGTCCCCACCTTGACAACGATCCTTTTGGCCTGAGATATGGCACTCATTTTTTGTCACCTTCATTTATTTTTGACTGGATTATTTTTTCGTATTCTTCTTTTTCCCTGACTTTTCCCACGGCGGTGAAAGACATTTCGTCAAGGATCAGATATTTTTCAGCCGCACGCCTGACCTGCGTCAGGTCGATGGCTTTGATGGCGCTGATGATCTCGTCGTCCTCGATGAAACGGGAAAGGGTCAGCAGGTTATATCCCATGGAGGAAAACTTGCTCTGAGGCTGTTCCCGGGACATGATGAGACTGGCAATGAGCTTTTCCTTTGCAATGGAGACCTGCCGTTCGGTCACGGCTCCGAGGAAGCCGGAAATGATGTCCAGCGCCTCTTCGATAGCCTGCTCCTCGGAATCCGGAGAAAGGCTCATGGAAACGGCGATATAGCCGCCGCCGAGATAGCGGCCGAGCCAGGAGTCGATGCTGTAAACCAGCCCCAGCTGTTCCCGGATGCGCTGATAGAGCATGGAGCTGGTGCCGGTGCCGAGGATAAACATACAAACCTGCAGGGCATAAAGATCCTCGTGCTCGATGCCCACACCCGGGAAGCAGAGCATGATGTGCGTCTGCTCCGTGGTCATTTTTTTCAGGGTGATGCCCTTATGAAAGGGCACATCATAGAGAGACAGGGGATTGTTCTTACATTCCATCGCCCCGAAATATTCTTTGATTTTTGCGGTCATTTTTTCTTCGTCAAAGTTTCCGCTGACGCCGATGACCATTCTCTCGGGCAGATAATTTTTCGCCATGTATTCTCTGATGTTTTCGGCAGTCAGACTGCGAAGGCTGTCTCTCTCACCGAGAATTTTCATTTCCAGGGTGGTGCCGGCGAAAAGAGCCGTTTCATTGACCTCATAGACCACATCGCCGGGGTCGTCCTCGCACATATTGATCTCTTCGAGAACGACGCCCTTTTCCGTTTCGATATCCTTGGGGTCCAGACGGGGATTGACCAGCATATCAAAAAGAATGTCGGCGGCTTTTTCGATCTGATAGTCGAGGGCTTTGGTGTAGAAAAAAGTGTATTCCTTTGTGGTATAGGCGTTGACATTGGCGCCGATCTCGTCCATGCCCTCGGCAATTTCAAAGGCGTTTCGGCTGATACTGCCCTTGAAAAGAATATGCTCGATAAAATGGGATATTCCGCTGACGGCACTCTCCTCATAGCGTGAGCCACTGAGCACCCATACGCCCACGGTTGCGGAGCGCAGGTCACTGCGTTTGTCGGTGAATATGCGCAGAGAATTGGAGAGCGTGGTCAGTTTCATGTTTTTCCTCCCTTAAAGTGCAAACTGTGAGTTATAGATTTCCGCATAGAAGCCCTGATTATTCATCAGATCTTCATGGGTGCCGGTTTCGACGATTCGTCCCTCGTCCATGACGAGGATCTGATCGGCACTGCGGATCGTGGAAAGGCGGTGGGCAATGACGAAGTTGGTTCTGCCCTGCATGAGGTTCTGCATGGCCTGCTGGATCTGCATTTCCGTTCTGGTGTCCACGCTGGAGGTGGCCTCGTCCAGAATCAGGATATCCGGCGAAGCCAGAATGGCTCTGGCGATGGTGATGAGCTGTCTCTGACCGGCGGAAAGATTGATACCGTCCTCTTCCAGCAGGGTATCATAGCCGTCCGAGAGGGTCGACACGAAGTGATCGACCTTGGCGGCTTCCACGGCGCGCAGAAACTCTTCCTCGGTGGCTTCGGGGCGGGAATACAGAATGTTTTCCCGGATGGTGCCCTCAAAGAGCCAGGTATCCTGCAGCACCATGCCGAGAATATGCCGCAGATTGCTGCGGGTAATATCCTGAATATCCACACCGTCAATGAGGATCTGTCCCGATTTGACTTCATAAAAGCGCATGAGAAGATTAACGATGGTGGTTTTGCCGGCGCCCGTGGGGCCGACGATGGCCACCAGCTCGCCTTTGCCGACGGTCAAATTGAGATTTTCCAGCAGAGGTTTATCGTCCGAATAGGAAAAGTCGACATTGCGGAATTCCACGCTGGAACCGGAGGAAATCTCCGTGACGGCGGTGTCGCTTTTTTCTTCCGGTGCTTCGATCACGGCAAAGACGCGCTCGGCGCTTGCCAGTGAGGACTGCAGGTTGTTGGCAATATTGCTCAGGTCAACGATGGGCTGCATGAACATCTTGGTGTAGGCCATGAAAACAGTGATAGCGCCGACGCTTTGCTTGCCCTTAATAATAAGATAACCGCCGATGACGCAAATAACCACATAACCGGCATTGTTTGCAAAATTGATCAGGGGACTGAGAATACCCGAAAGGAACTGGGCCTTTCTTCCGGCATGGTAAAGGGACTCGTTGATTTCGTCAAACTCTTCGATAGCCGACTGCTCGTGGCCGAAGGCCTTGACGATTTTGTGTCCGGTGAACATCTCTTCGATGTGACCGTTGATATCGCCGGTGATTTTCCACTGACTGCGGAAGTAGGCCTTGGAAAAACGCAGAATGATCATGGCGA
Organism: Oscillospiraceae bacterium; assembly: GCA_029013165.1. Lineage (GTDB taxonomy): Bacteria > Bacillota > Clostridia > Oscillospirales > Acutalibacteraceae > UBA6857. The sequence continues at coordinate 5,260 of JAQXMV010000156.1, forward strand.
CGGCCATACAGATGGGAAAGGGCATCAGGCTCGTCAGCGAAAGAGAGACGCTGTATTTGAGCATTATGGCAAAGACGCCCACAAATGTGACTACAGAGGTGATGATCTGAATCAGGTTATTCTGGAGGGTATTGTTGATGTTGTCGATGTCGTTGGTGATCCTCGAAAGGAGATCGCCTTTATTGTGGGAGTCAAAATAGGAGAGGGGAAGCACAGACAGCTTGTGGTTGAGCCGGGAGCGAAGCCCGGTGATGAGCTTCTGAACGACGCCTGCCATGATGTAATGCTGGAGAAAGCCCAGCAGGGAACTGAAAAAGTAAATGATCAGAACGGTTTTGCAGATTCCGTAGATAGGGGAGAAATCCATGGCGCCCGAGGAGAGCTTGACTTTGATCTGAGTGTCCAGAACATTGATGATGTCGCCAAGATATCGGGGGCCGAGAATGCTGAGGTAGGCGCCGATGCAGCCGAAAATCACCGTCAGCAGAACCGGGAAAGCGTCGCCCTTGAGCAGACTCAGGAGCTTCACACCGGTTTTCAGAAAGTTTTCCGGCCTGTCCTTTTGCTGTTCATCGCTGCCGCG
>JAQXMV010000157.1 GCA_029013165.1 Oscillospiraceae bacterium
CGAAAAGAAGTGGTACTAAAAAGGCAGAACATAAAACACCCGACTGTCGGCAGACCGCGTAGAGCGACTGTATTTTCGCCGATGAAAGATAGCGTAATAATCAGCATAACGCGCCTAAATAGAACAAACAAAAATTACTCCACCGACTGCACTCGGCGAAAATACCCCGGAGCGATCGACAGGCACAAGAGCGCGTTTTGCATAGGGTGACACATGTAATACGAAATCGCCTGAAAGAGTTTTACTCTTTCAGGTCGCAGATTTTTTATCGTCGGATTTTTGCCCGGTCAAGGCACAAAGCGCAGTAAATCCTTGCGGATTTACGAGCATTTTAACGATGACCGGGCGGAAATACGGCTGATAAAAAACGCTTTCGTATTACATGGGGCACCCTATTGTCACGCCTGACAAAGTATGAGCCCCCGCGGCTTGAGCGGTACGACGTAGAAGTAAAGTGAAACATAAATCAAAAAAGAAAACTTCCCTAAAAGTACACAGAAAAAAGTCGCCGTCAAAAAAAGAAACAACTCACCCGTATCTCTGGATAGACGGGTGAGCGTAATTATATCAAGATCGGAATGATCACCGCGTCAGCGTGCCGCCGTCGCTGTAAAGCAGCAGCAAAATATTCTGCTCCTTGCCGGTTTCCGTGTCGATATAAACCAGTGCCTCGTTGCCGGAAATATCCTTGCAGCGGAACTCATAGCAAAAGGCTTCCTTGCCGGTGTCAAGGGGAATGAGAGCTTCGCCGGAGGAAATCACCGAAAGCTCGGGAGACAGAATTTCCGCCGCCTGTTCTCTGGTGAGGGCAGGGGTGGGCCTGTTCCTGGTGCAGTGGTTGGTCAGATAACCCGAAGCATCGAGGGAAAGGACTTTACCGCTGTCGAGAGCCACGCTGACCTTGATCAGGTCGCTGTAATAGATCACGCCCTCCTCTTCGGCGGCGAAATTGACCGTACACACGCCGTCATAGCGTGAATAATAGCTCTCTTTCATGTTTTCATATCCGTTTTTCTTCAGGTATTCGGCGGCGCGCTTCACGGCCTCCTTGCTGCTGATGGTCTCCTCGCCGGCCTCGGCCGGGCTCAAAAGATAGCAGAGCTTTCCGCCCTTTTTGGTAATGCCCACGGAGGTGTCTCCCAGAGAGAAACAGTATAATTCGATGTTCCCGGCCCGATCCTTTTCCCGGCGCAGGGATTTTTCGTCGCAGCCAATGATGGCGGCGGCATTCTTTTTGGCCTCGGCCAAGGTGATTTCATTCAGATCCTCCAGCATTTTTCCGCCCTTTTTGTTCAGCACGCTGTCGGCAAAGGGACCGTCATAAATCAGGGTGGGATAATCGGTCAGGCTCTGCTCCACATCGCTGACCTCTCCGGAAAATTCTGCCATACGCTGTACGCTGAGCCCCGTGCTTTTGGGCAGAGCCATGAGGCTGACACTGCCGTCGAGACAGCCTGCGCGGATCTGATCCATGCCGCTTGAAAGAGACTTGGAATATTCATAAAGCTCCCGGATTCTGCCGTAGTCCTCCTCGCTGATCTTTCCCTGCTGCTGAGAAGAAACCAAACTCAGGGTGTATTCGCCCACCTGAGAGAGAAACTTATATATTTCATCGGTGATCATGTTTTCATCGGTGAGCTGGCTGAGACTGACTTTGGCAATGCCCGTCCGGCAGGAGAGCTCCTCGCCGATGAGGCGCAGCTTTTCCTTGGTGCCGCAGTAAAGGCCTTTCTGCAGACTGACGGTGATGTTGTCCAGGTTTTCGCACAGCTCGCTCACGGCTTTCTGCGCCGAAACCTCGCACAGGAAACGGTATTTGTGGGCACGGACGGCAAAGACCGTTGCGGCGACGGCCAGCACCACACAGAACACCGAGAGATAGCTGATCAGACGGATATAGCTTCTTTTGCTTTTCATGGTAACAATTCCCCTTTTTATTGAAAATAGCTAAAATTAGTTTACGAAGTATTCAAAAAAATATCCCTTATTTTTTCTTCGATTCATTGCATAAAAAACATATTTATTGTATAATGTAATGGATTATCATGAGGAGGTGTGCCCGTTGACGGCTTATTTTGACAACAGCGCCACAACAAAGCCCTGCGAAAAAGCGGTGGAAAAAATGCTTTTTACCCTGCGCGAATGCTGGGGCAATCCCTCCTCTTCTCACGAAAAGGGTGTGGAAGCGCAGATGCTTCTTGATTCCTGCCGGAAAACTCTTGCGGACAAGCTCTCGTGTAGCCCTCAGGAGATCTTCTTCACCTCCGGCGGCACGGAGAGCAATAATATCGCCGTTCTCGGCGCGGCGAGAGCCGCCGCCCGTTCCGGCAAAAAAGTAATCACCGGCGCCGTGGAACATCCCAGCGTCATGAGAGCTTTCGACCGTCTCGAGAGCGAGGGCTTCGAGGTGATCCGCATCGGTACGGACCGCTTCGGCAGGATCGACCTTGCTGCCATGGAGGACGCCCTTGACGGCAGCACAACCCTCGTCAGCGTTATGGCGGTCAATAACGAGCTGGGCACCGTGGAGCCCACGGCGGAAATCGCCGCCCTGATCCGAAAAAAGGCGCCCCGCGCCCTGTTCCATGTGGACGCCGTTCAGGCTTTCGGAAAAATCCCTCTCAGCGTCCGCCGGCCGGCCGTTGACCTGATGAGCGTCAGCTCCCACAAGATTCACGGCCCGAAAGGCGTCGGCGCCCTCTATGTCAAAAAGGGCACCAAACTGCAGGCTCTCTCTTTCGGTGGCGGTCAGGAAAGTAATCTGCGCCCGGGAACCGAGGCCATGCCGGCCATCGCCGGTTTTGCCACCGCGGTTGAGGAACTGACGACGGAAAAAAGTCTGAAAAAAGTCACCGCCCTGCGAGATGAATTAGTGGAAAATCTAAGTAAAATCCCCGGCCTTGTCATCAATTCTCCGGTAGAGGCTCTGCCCTATATTGTGAATATTTCTCTGCCGGGTTATCCCTCGGAGACGGTTCTGAATTTCCTTTCGGATATGGATATATATGTTTCCTCCGGCTCTGCCTGCTCCAAGGGTCACAGGAGCCATGTGCTGACGGCGGCAGGACTGCCTGCGGAGATCATCGACTCCTCCCTGCGAATCAGTTTTTCGAGGTATACGACGCCCCGGGAGCTGGAATACTTGATAGAGGGTCTGAAAAGGGCCACGGAAAGAATCATGAAGAGGTAAGAAATGAAAGAAGTTTTACTGATCAAAAACGGAGAACTGGCCCTCAAGGGTCTCAACCGAGGCACCTTTGAGGACATTCTCGTCAAAAATATGAGACGCCGCCTGGGCGCCGCCGTGGGCAAATTCGTCTTTACCAAATCTCAGTCGACGATCATTGCCGAGGCCGCTGAGGAGGACGCCGATTTCGACCTTGCCGAAGATGTTCTGAAAAAGGTCTTCGGCATCGCCGGCTTTTCCCGTGCTGCTCTGGCGGAAAAAGACATAGAGGACATCAAGCGGGTCGCTCTTTCTTATCTTCGCGATGAGCTGGAGTCTGCAGGAACCTTTAAGGTCAACGCCAAGCGCAGTGACAAGCGTTTTCCCATGACTTCACCGGAGATCTGCCGCGAGGTAGGCGCTCATCTGCTTCGTAATATCCCCTCCTTAAAGGTCGATGTGCACAATCCCGATGTGACTGTCACCGTGGAAGTCAGGGATAAAAATGTATTCATTCACGGCAACCAGATCAAGGGCGCCGGCGGTATGCCCGTCGGTTCTGCCGGCAGAGCCGCTTTGCTGGTCTCCGGCGGCATCGACTCCCCCGTGGCCGGCTATATGATGTCCAAGCGCGGACTGCAGCTTACGGCCATTCATTTTGCCGCACCGCCCTATACCAGCAAGCGCGCGGAGATGAAGGTCAGGGATCTGGTCTCAATCGTCGCCAAATACAGCGGCAGAGTCAATTTTGCCATTGTCAATTTCACGGAAATCCAGGAAGCCATCAAGGAGAAATGCCCCGAGGAGCTTTTCACGGTCATCATGCGGCGCATGATGATGCGCATTTCCCTGCGGCTGGCCGAGCGAGATGATTGCGGCGCCCTGATCACAGGCGAAAGCCTGGGACAGGTGGCCTCCCAGACCATGGGTGCTCTGGCCTGCACCGACGCCGTTTCCACCATGCCGGTTTTCCGTCCTCTCATCGGCATGGACAAGGAGGAGATTATCACGATCTCACGCAAAATCGGAGCCTTCGAGACTTCCATTCTGCCCTATGAGGACTGCTGTACGGTTTTCACGCCCAAGCACCCGAGAACACGGCCGACCATCGCCCTCATCGAAGAGGCGGAAGCCGCCGCAGACTTTGCTCCCATGATCGAGAGAGCCATCGAGACCGTCCGGTATGAACATATAGACTAACCAAGATAAAGAGGGTATGCCAAGTGAACTGTGAGCTCATCAGCGTAGGAACAGAAATCCTTCTGGGAGACATTCTCAATACAAACGCTCAATATCTGGCCAAGGAGCTGGCGGCGCTGGGAATCGGCGTACTGCGCCAGACCACCGTGGGCGACAATGAGGGCCGACTCCTGGACGCCCTCGACAGCGCATTTGGCCGCTGTGACACGGTGATTCTCACCGGCGGACTGGGGCCGACGCCCGACGACCTGACTAAGGAGACCTGCGCCGAATATTTCGGAAAGAAGCTCCTTCTGGACAAAGAAAGTCTTGAAAAGATCGAGGCTTATTTTTCCGCCAGAAGCATTGTTCCCATGCCCGAAAGCAACAAAAAACAGGCTCTGCTGCCCGAGGACAGCCTCAAGCTGCCCAATGACAACGGAACCGCCCCGGGCTGCGTCATGGAAAAAGACGGCAAGCGCATCATCATTCTTCCGGGGCCGCCCAAGGAAATGGTGCCCATGTTCCGCGACTATGTGAAGCCTTATTTGAAAAAATTCACCCATTCGGTTATCCTGTCCCACAGCATTCGCACCTTCGGCATCGGCGAAAGCTATATGTCCGAGCAGGTGGCCGATCTGCTGGAGGGAGAAAATCCCACCCTGGCCCCTTACGCCAAAAGCGGCGAAGCCCTGCTTCGCATCACCGCCTCGGCGGCCGATGAAAAAGAGGCCGAGGAAAAGATAGGCCCCGTTGCCGAGGAGATCAAAAGACGGCTCGGCAACTATATTTACGGCATTGACACGCCGAATATCGAAACGGCAGTCTTTGAACTGCTCAAAAGCAAGGGTCTGACCGTAGCTTTTGCCGAGAGCTGCACCGGCGGTCTGTGCGCCAAAAGGCTGACGGATATTCCCGGTGCCTCCGATGTCATTCACTGCGGCGTTGTCTCTTATTCCGATGAGATCAAGCACCGCGTGCTGGGCGTCAAAAAAGAAACCCTGGAGCAATTCACCGCCGTCAGCGGCGAAACGGCACAGGAAATGGCCCGGGGCGTCAGACTGCTCTCCGGCGCCGACTTCGGCGTGAGCCTGACCGGCTATGCCGGCCCGGGCAACGAAGAAGAGGTGGGCACGATATTCATCGCCGTGGACGGCGAAAAAAAGACCCGCCTACAAAAACTCGTCACCTGTCACAGGGGCGAAAACTGCCGCGACTACAACAGGCATGTGGCTGCGTCCAATGCCTTTAATCTGCTGCGGCTGGTTATATCGGAGAACGATTGAAAGGCAGAGAAATTCTATCTGACAAGGAAAGATATCTATGAAAAACATCTATGAAGACGGCACTGTACCCGCCGGTCCCGGACCGGAAAAAATGCCGCCGCAGGTCTCTCAGGCTCAGGGTCATCCCCCTGTCAGACCGAAAAAGGAAATCCCTCTCTCGCCGGGACAGCAGGCGCGCAAAGACGCCGGGCAGCCTCAGCCCTATCCGAACGCGCCCTATCCTTATGTGACCTATGTACCGGTCAACCCGGCTTATTTCGACCAGAACGGCAGGCCGGTCTATCCCGTGCCTCAGCCGGTTTATCCCGGGGAGATGCCCCCTCAGGGTGTACCCATGCAGGGTATACCGATGCAGAATATGCCCCCTCAGGGTGTGCCGCAGCCGATGCCTTACGCACAGTATATGCCGGCTTATCCGCCGGCAGGCGCTGTCGCGCCCCCTGAAAAGAGCAGTGAAGAAGATTCTCAGTCCGCCTATAATCCCGGCACCAGAGTCCTTTATCAAAGTCCCGACTTTGACGCAAAAGAGGGCGACACGCCCAGAGATGTGGGCGCAGGCTTTGCCCGGGCTGCCATGCACGGCGGCGCCTCGGTTCCCTTCGTCGAGCAGGAGGACTTTTCCGTGGAGGAGGTCTCGATCAATGAGCCGCCGAGAATCACCCGAAGCGCACCGCCCATCGTGACGCCCCGGGGCGTCAGCGTCGATGAGGTTTTTGTCAGCGACTTTGAACTGCAGCAGTCGGCGATTCCTTTCGCACAGCGGGAAAACCTGAGAAATATCCCTGTGGAAATGCGCCGGCTCAAGGACGAAGTCTTTGATGAGGACATCACGGAAAGTCAGGAGACAGAGCAGCCGGCAGAAGAAGTTCCGGCAGAAAAAGCCAAGCTTTCCACCGGTGAAATTATCCGCCGCGTGGTGCTTATCATTTCCGTCATTGCCATCGTGGTGGCAGGAGCCATGCTTCTTCGGGAGTTTCTGCTCTCGAGAGAAAACAAGGATGTGATCGACGATGTTTCCGGCATGATCATTGAAGAAAACACCACCGCCAAAAAAGACGACAGCAGTCAGCAGACCACGCAGGTTCAGCTCACCCCGGAACAGCAATGGGCGAAGATCCGTCAGGATTATCCCAATGTGATTTTCCCGGCAAACATTCAGCTGAAATATGCCAAGCTCTATGCGGAAAACCAGGAATTTGTGGGCTATCTTTCCGCTGAGGGCGTCAATCTCAGTCTGCCCGTCGTTCAGACGAATAACGACAGCACTTATCTGAATAAAAACTTCTACGGCAAAAAGACGAAATACGGCTGTCCCTTTGTCACACATCTGAATCATATAGAGCCCCTTGACATGAACACCGTGATTTTCGGCCATCACATGAATGACGGCACGATCTTCGGCGCGCTGGACGCCTATAAAAAAATCGACGGCTTCAAGGCGGCGCCGGTCATTACCTTTAATACCCTTTACACCGACTATCAGTGGAAGGTCATCGCCGCTTTCATCACCAACGCCGAAGCCAAGGACGATAACGGCTATATCTTCCGTTATTATTTCACCACCCTCACCACCCAGGAACGCTTCAGCGCTTATCTTAGCGAGCTGGCCCAGCGCTCCCTTTATGACACCGGCGTGGATGTCCTGCCCACGGATAAGCTGCTGACCCTTTCCACCTGCTCCCATGAATTTACCGACGCGCGTTTCGTCGTTGTGGCCAGAATGGTCAGACCCGGCGAGAGCGCCGAGGTCGACACCTCGAAGGCCGCGGCCAATCCCTCACCCCGCTATCCCCAGGCCTATTACACCAAAAAAGGCATGAAAAATCCCTATGCCAACGCGACCAGGTGGGAAGTCGGTTAAACAAAAAACAGTCCATTTGATAAAAGATTCTATACCGCCACCAAACAAACAACAGGAGGTCAAAACGAAAAAATGATGAAGCTCTTAATACTTCGCGACATCTCGGCTTTCTCATCGGACACTGTTTATAAGCTCTGCCTCACGCTGGAAAGCA
>JAQXMV010000158.1 GCA_029013165.1 Oscillospiraceae bacterium
CACTGTGAGGTGTCTTTTCAATATCTCTCGACTTTTCGTAGTCGCACCGGGAACAGGTGGCTGTCTCTTTTCCCATGGCGGTGCAAGTGGCTTTCTTCGTCACCTTGTAGGTACCGAGATGATGGCCGAGAGCAGGAACGGTTTCCTGTACCACGGTCGTTGTGCCGCAGACGGAACACTTCTTGCCGGCGGTTTTGCCGGACTTCGTGCAGGTAGGCGCGACAGCGCTGACGGTGATTTCACTGTGACCCGTTGCCGGAATATCCTCCACAACGGTTTCTCCGCACACACTACAGGTTTTCTTTTTGGTACCCGGAGCCGTACAGGTGGGCTTTTTTGTCTGCACGCTTTCCCCGAAAGCGTGACCGAGAGCCTCGGTGATTTCCGTAACACTATAGCTGCATTCAGTGCACTTGACGAGGGTTTTGCCCTGAAGCGTACAAGTAGGCTTGCTCTGAACGGTTCTCTTTATATTATGACTGACCACAACACGGTACTCCTCACAAACAGCAGAAGAATACTTGGAACGGACAATCACCTTGGCACTGCCCTCTTTCCCCGTCAAAAGACTGCCGTCTTTATTCACCTTGACCACACTGCTGTCCGAGGACTCCACCACATATTCATTGAAGTCCTTGGCGGTGTATTTGACCACAATGTCAATTCTGCTGTCGGGGTGATAGGAGGATTTCGGCTGGGAAGTATACCAGTTACCCGAGGCCGGCCAATAGATCATGAAATCCACCGGCACGGTTCCGGTTTTCACACTTCCGCATACGCGGCAGCGAAGATTGATTTTTCCCTGAGAAGCAGAGCCGTTGGGGACATAATCATGGCCGAAGTTCAGCTCCTTGGTCTGCGGAAAAGCAAGACTTGCAGGCGAAATGCTGTAAAAGGTAATGTTTCCGTCCTTCCATGTGTACCAGACCAATTTTCCGCCAAAGACAACGGGCGCACAGTCCGAGAGATCTCCCTCTAAATGATAGATCTGTCCCACTGTGTCACCGGAAGCGGTGATCTCCGTATAAAAAACATTTTCGCCTTTCTGCCACAGGAGCAGCCAGCGGCCGGCACCCATGGTCACGAGATGAGGATTGGAAACGCTCGCATCGGTGTAGTCCGTCAGCCATTTCAGCGCAGGTGTATTGGAATTTTTGGGAAGATAGGATATATAAATATTCTGGGCAGTGCTGCCTGCGCTTTTTCTCGCCGAGCCGGCCACCAGATAGCCTTTGTCGGATATGACAAATCCGCCCACGGTGCAGTAAGTGTCGTTATCGCCGATACTGCCGCTGATTTTCAGCATATCGTATACCTTGCACTTCCCGGAGGAAGAACCAAAACTGCCGCTTGAAAGCGCAGTGGAATATTTCGTCAGGGCGATACTTCTCGGGTAGGCGTCGCCGTGGTCAACGGCGACGATTTTGCCGTCGTCAACCCCGATGAACTGATTAAAGGAGTGGCTGATATAGCCGTAAGCATTGTTGCTGACATCTGTCATCTCGTCCGTCACCGTCATGGTGCTCGTGTCAATCTGAATCGTAACATTGGCCTGATGATGATAGCCGTCAGAGCTTCGATACATTTCGTGACAGGTACGAATGAGAAGGTATTTGCCCGAGTGGGCAAAGCGCGCACTGCCTGCCTCAAAGGGCACCGTGGTGTTACACCCTTTCAGAGAGGCAGCGGCAAGCCTCTTCCAGTTCTGATCATATTTTGTCACGCGGAAAACCTCAACGCCATCACTTTCATCGGGATTTTTCTGACCTGTCAGAATGTAGTAATAATTATTGAAAGCATAAAATCCGCCGAAAATCGGAAGCTCCGGCGCAATGACTTTGCGTTCGATAAAAGTAAGATCGGAGCTGTAGTATTCCGCCAGCATTTTCTTTTCTCCGGCCACATACTGAAAGCGCATCAGCCGGCTTCCCGAAGCCGGCACCAAATAGGATTCCACAGGCTTGCTCCAGCGTGCGGCATTGATATAATTATGAGCGCCGATATTACTTCCGGTGTAGCTTTCGCAGCCGTCATAGGCCGAAAAAGCGCAAAATGACAGTGAAAGAATCACTGTCACCGTCAAGAAAAACCACCAGGCTGTCTGTTTCTTCATCTTTCATCTCCCCTTTTAATATGATTGTATATCGGCGGAAAAGTTTTGTCAATAAAAATCCATTAAAACACAAAAAGAAAGAATCTCCCGAAACAACAGGAGATTCTTTGCGTTTGTTTTGCGTTTATTCGGCTAAGGCTCTGATGGCATCAACCTTGTCTGTCTTTTCCCACTGCACGCCGAGATCTTCTCTGCCTACATGACCGTAAGCGGAGAGAGCACTGTAAATCGGCGCTCTCAGACCGAGTGCGTCAATGATGGCGGCAGGACGAAGATCAAAGACGCGGTTGATGATTTCCACCAGCTTCTCATCGCCGATCTTGCCGGTGCCGAAGGTGTCAACCATGACGGAAACCGGACGAGCCACGCCGATGGCATAGGCCAGCTGAACCTCACACTTATCGGCAAGGCCGGCGGCAACGATATTTTTGGCCACATATCTTGCGGCATAAGCGGCGCTCCTGTCAACCTTGGTGGGATCCTTGCCGGAGAAAGCACCGCCGCCGTGACGGGAATAGCCGCCGTAGGTGTCGACAATGATCTTTCTGCCCGTCAGACCGCTGTCACCCTGGGGGCCACCCACAACGAAGCGTCCCGTGGGATTGACATAGATTTTGGTCTTTTCCGTCATCAGGTTTTCGGGGATCACGGGCTTGATCACATATTCGGTGATATCCTTGCGTATCTGATCCAGTTCCACATCGCTGCTGTGCTGAGAGGAAACGACGATGGCGCTGACGCTCTCGGGCTTGCCGTTTTCGTCATATTCCACAGTGACCTGGCTCTTTCCGTCGGGACGAAGATAAGGCAGGGTGCCGTTCTTTCTGACCTCGGTGAGCTTTTTTGCCAGCTTATGTGCCAGAGAAATGGGCAGGGGCATCAGCTCCGGGGTCTCATTGCAGGCAAAACCGAACATCATGCCCTGATCGCCGGCACCGTTGAGATTATAGGCGTCCTCATCACCGGTTTTCAGCTCCATGGACCGGTCAACGCCCATGGCAATATCGGCAGACTGCTCATCGAGGGCGACGAGCACCGCACAACTGTTTCCGTCAAAGCCCTTGGCGGAATCGTCATAGCCGATGTCGCAGATCGCCTTTCTTGCGATCTTGGCGGCGTCGGGCTTATAGCTCGAGGAAATTTCTCCCATAATCAGCACCTGACCGGTGGTGACGGTGGTCTCGCAGGCCACTCTTGCCATGGGATCGTGGGCAAAAATATCATCGAGGATCGCGTCGGAAATTCTGTCGCATATTTTGTCGGGATGTCCCTCGGTTACGGATTCGGATGTAAAAAGATGTCTTGACATTTGAAGCACTCCTTTGCTTTGTGATGATTTCCCTGATCAAGAAAAAACTGCGGTCAGCTTTGTGACCGCAGATGTGAACCTTATCTTTCGGTCAAACCGCAGGATTTAGCACCTTGCAAATGCAGGTTGCCGAGCGTCAACGGGCCTG
>JAQXMV010000159.1 GCA_029013165.1 Oscillospiraceae bacterium
CGGAAATGATCCTCAGCGATATTTCCGCCATAAAAGGCGTTACGGTCTATGATGATATGTATTCCGAAATCAAGGCTCCGGTCATAGCTTTTAATATCGCCGATATTCATAGCGAACAGGTGGGTCAGGCTCTGAATGAAAAGGGATTTGCACTGCGCGCCGGCTATCACTGCTCCTATCTTGCCCATCACAGCAGAGGCACAGAAAAAAACGGCGTCGTTCGGGTGAGCCCGGGAATATTTAACACAAAAAATGAGATAAAAAATTTTATATTTTATCTCAATAAAATTGCAATGAAGGTAAATTTGTGATACAATGATATACGGACGAAATGTGCAAAGACGCAATAAAGAAAACGGAGGAAAACCATGGGTGATTTTTTCAGAAGCATTCTTGACGGTATTGTAAAATTAGCGCTTTCTGTGCAGTGGTATGACATATTGGATATTGCCATCGTTGCACTGCTGATTTACTACTGCATCAAGCTCGTGCGCCAGACGAGAGCTTTTAACCTTGTCAAGGGTATCGTTTTTCTGGGAGTCATCTATCTCGTTGTTTCCGCCCTGAATATGTCGGCAACCAGTTATCTTTTCAGCCATCTTTTCGGCGATATTGTGATTGTGATGATCCTTTTGTTTCAGCCGGAAATCCGTCAGGCTATCGAGGGCTTCGGCAGAGGAGATTTCAGGCGGATTTATCTTTTCTCCGGCAGAGGTGCCGGTGAAAATGATGAATCCAGAGCTACTGCTTCGAATATCGCCAAAGCCATAGCCAACATGAGCGAGAAAAAAATCGGCGCTCTGATCGTTCTTGAGGGCAAAACGCCCCTTGGTGAGATCATCAAAACCGGCAGCCGTGTGGACGCTTCTGTTAGCTCTCCTGTGATCGAAAATATCTTTTTTCCGAAAGCGCCGCTTCATGACGGTGCCATGATCGTCCGGGATAACCGCATCCACAGCGCCGGCTGTATTCTGCCCCTTTCGAAGGCTGATATCAGCAAGGAGCTCGGCACACGCCACAGGGCGGCTCTGGGTATGAGTGAGGACAGCGACGCCCGTGTGCTGGTCGTTTCGGAGGAAACGGGAGCGATATCCTTTGCCCGCTTCGGACAGCTGACACGGAATCTCACCCTCGGAGAACTGCTGGAAACCCTGAATAATTATCTTCTGCCGGAAGATGCAGAAAAGCAGAAAACTTTCATCAGACGGAGGAAAAGCAAATGAACAAAGGGAAAAAGAGTACCGTTGAAAACCTGTTTTATAACAATAAGTTTCTTATGGTCTTTTCCATTGTTGTCGCGATCGCCGTCTGGGCCACTATAAAAATTAATTACAGCGCAGAGACCACGAGAAATATCAGCGACATCAGCATCAAAATTGACAACACCGTTTCTCAGGCAGGCGACTATGAAGCCTTCGTCGGTCCTGATAATCTCTTAGCTCAGGTGGAAGTATCAGGTAAGGCTTATAATATCAATCAGCACGCGCTGTCAAAGGATGATATTATCGTCGAAACGGCCAGCACCTATGTGGAGTCGGCCGGTTATAAGGTTCTGACTCTCACAGCCCGGATTGCTGACGCATCGGATGTGCAGGGTGTTGAAATCCTCAGCGTTTCTCCCTCGACCATCACCGTTTATTTTGATCGAAGAAGTACAGACACTTTCAATGTGGAAGCGAAGCTGAAAAATGATTTGAAAGCCCTTGCCGCCGATGAGTTTACTGTGGGTCAGCCGGTTCCGTCGATGAGTACGGTGGAAGTCAGCGGCCCGGCAAGTATTCTCAACAAGATAAATACCGTATATTTTACCGCAAGCATAAACGATGCCGATCTTCCTTTGACAGCCTCCAAAGAGGTTCCTGCAGAAATTTCCTATAATCTCGACCGAACCGATGAAGAGAAATTTCTCGTTTGCGAGGGAATTAACGAGGAAAAACCGGCAACGGTGACAGTGCCGGTTTACATCACGAAAAAGGTCGATACCGGGGTTAAGTTCATCAATCAGCCGGGAATATACAGTGAGAATCCTCCCAAAGTCCGCATATCACCCAGTCAGGCACATATTCTTTTCAATTCCAAGGGCGAAGATGATATGCAGACGCTGTATGTGGGCACCATTGATTTCAGAACGGTCTCCAATAAACTCAATACTTTCAAGTTCCCCGTTGATGACAAGATGGCTTCGAGTATTGTCGGCGACAATATCGACGAATTTACCGTCACCCTTGACATGTCGTCTATGAGCAGCATCACCCTCGACAAGGCACCCGGTAAGGTTGTATTCTTAAACGGCTCGGAAAACTATGCCTACAGCATTGATTATGAGAACAGCAATCTCGGATCTATTCAGGTGATAGGTCCCAAAAAGAGTCTGGACAAAATTACCGCTGAAAATATTCAGATGGAGATCAATGTTTCCTCCCTGGATCTGAACAGAAGAAGCTCTCAGATTGTGGTGGTATCTAATATTTCCATTCAGTCTGAAGAAGTTAACGACTGCTGGGTCTACGGCAAATATGAGGTTGCTA
>JAQXMV010000160.1 GCA_029013165.1 Oscillospiraceae bacterium
AAGGAAACAAACAAAAATTATTCCACCGACTGCACCCGGCGAAAAGACCCCGGAGCGATCGAAAGGCACTGGGAAGCGTTTTGCATACTTTGTCACGCCTGACAAAGTATGAGCCCCCGCGGCTCGAGCGGTGGTGCGTGAAAGAATAGTATAACATATATTATAAAAAACAGCCTATCTATAAACGACCGTTTGCACCTCGGTAGGCACACGGCTCACCGTGTCCGTCTACAGCAACCTTACTAATTATGATTCACTTGCGTGCCAACCTCACCTATGGTTTATGTTTTCGTCAAAACACCGCCGTCCTACCACCAGAAAAGCACAAGAAAAAACGGCGCTGTCTGCGCAGCACCACCGTAACGGTCAAGTCCGTCTTTTATATAAAAGTAACTTCCCTTTTCACCGGGAAACCCCCGGCGAGGGTTTCCCACGGAACGAGAAAAATGCCCCGCATTTCTCTCGTTCCTCCCTTCCTGCGCTTAATGAAGTATTTTTTCTTTAGCTGTTAGCGCAGTTTTCATTTTTCAGTTAAGGGCATTTCGCGCTTTGCGAAGCGCGACAAGGGCTCTGTCCCTTGACCCCGCAAGCCTTTGAAAAGGCTTGAGCGAAACTTTTATTGATTTTGTGCCTTTCTTTTTTCCTTTTGATCTGCCTTTAATTTGTAAACTTTTCCTCTTTTTCTATTGACAATTTTACTGCCAATCTATATTATAAATAGAAACAGTATAATTTACCTAAACAGTAGAATGAAAGGAGCCATATTTGCTATGCTCAAGAATACTGAGAAAACCATGGATAAAATCGTCGCTCTTTGCAAGGGCAGAGGCTTCGTTTATGCCGGCAGTGAAATCTACGGCGGCCTTGCCAACACATGGGACTACGGCCCTTTGGGCGTTGAGCTGAAAAACAATATCAAAAAAGCCTGGCTGAAAAAATTCGTGCAGGAAAACCCCTATAATGTCGGCCTTGATTCCGCTATCCTCATGAATCCCCAGACATGGGTTGCCTCGGGACATCTCGGCGGTTTCTCCGATCCTCTGATGGACTGCAAGGAGTGCAAAACCAGACACAGAGCCGATAACCTCATCGAGGACTTCGACGGTACCAATGTGGCCGGCTGGTCCAATGAGCAGATGACCGAATATATCAAAGAAAAGGGCATTCCCTGCCCGGACTGCGGCGCTCATAATTTTACGGATATCCGCCAGTTCAACCTGATGTTCAAGACTTTCCAGGGCGTTACCGAGGACAGCAAAAACGAGCTGTATCTCCGTCCGGAAACGGCTCAGGGTATTTTCGTCAACTTCGCCAACATTCAGAGAACCACCAGAAGAAAGGTTCCTTTCGGTGTGGCTCAGATCGGTAAGTCTTTCCGTAATGAAATCACACCGGGTAACTTCATTTTCCGTGTGCGTGAATTTGAGCAGATGGAGCTGGAGTTCTTCTGCAAACCGGGTACGGATCTGGAGTGGTTTGACTATTGGAGAAGCTACTGCCGCGACTGGCTCTATTCGCTGGGCATGAAGCCGGAAAATCTCCGTCTGCGTGACCATGACGCCGAGGAGCTTTGCTTCTATTCCAAGGCAACAACAGACTTTGAATACCTCTTCCCCTTTGGTTGGGGCGAGCTCTGGGGCGTTGCCGACAGAACGGACTATGACCTGACTCAGCACAGCAACACTTCGGGTAAGACCCTGGATTATTTTGATCCCACCACAAACGAAAGATATATTCCTTATGTGATTGAGCCGTCACTGGGTGTGGAGAGACTGTTCCTGGCCGTGATGACCGAGGCTTATGACGAGGAGATCGTTGACGCAGAGAAAAATGACAGCAGAGTTGTGCTGCATTTCCACCCGGCTCTGGCGCCGATTAAGGCTGCTGTTTTGCCGCTGAGCAAGAAGCTCAACGACGGTGCTACAGAGGTATTCCATAAGCTGCAGAAGAAGTTTATGGTGGAGTATGATGATGCCGGTTCTATCGGTAAGAGATACCGCAGACAGGACGAAATCGGTACACCTTTCTGCATTACATACGACTTTGAGTCGGCCGAGGACGGCTGCGTAACCGTCAGAGAGCGCGATAGTATGAAGCAGGAGAGAGTGAAGATCGAGGATCTCACCTCCTACATTGAAGAGAAGATGGAATTCTGATAATAAGCCGCCACCGACAAGTGGCGGCATTGCTTTTATTATAAAGAAAATCAAGAAAAGTTTCGCTCAAGCCTTTTCAAAGGCTTGCGAGGTCAAGGGGCAGAGCCCCTGTCGCGCTTCGCAAAGCGCGAAATGCCCTTAACATAAAATAACAAAACTGCGCTGACGGGAGAAGAAATAATACTTCAATAAGCGCAGGAAGGGAGGAACGAGAAAAATGCGGAGCATTTTCCTCGTTCCGTGGGAAACCCTCGCCGGGGGTTTCCCGGTGAAAAGGGCAGATATTTTT
>JAQXMV010000161.1 GCA_029013165.1 Oscillospiraceae bacterium
GATCCCGGGAAAAAATGCGCTCGATCCCCTCTTTCTGTTCAAATCCAAGGAGAAAAAACAGACTTTTGCCGACGCTGTGATCCGCGGCATGCTGGATTGGCACGAGGTCAAAGGAGCAAAATACGGCGATCTTCTGTCGCCGTGCTATGAGAGCTGGTACGATTATTACCGAAAAGAGAAAGCCGAACCCCTGCTGAAATTTCTCGGCGAAAAGGTGTCGCAGGGCGGCTTCAAGGAGAAAAACTATGAGCTGCTGCTGAAAGCCACGGAGATCTATGACCGTATCGGCGACGACGCCGAAAGCCCCGTACTGATCCACGGCGACCTGAACATCATGAACATCATGGCCGACCCGAAAACCTTTACCCTCACGGGCTTTATTGATCCCTACGGCTCTCTGTGGGCCAACGCCGAATATGATCTTTTTCAACTTCGCAATATGTGGGGCGACAACTTCGGCTTATATGAAACCTACAAAAAGCAGCGCCGTTTGAGTGAAAACTGCGATTTCAAGGTGGCCTATTACGCAGCAATGAACGAGGCCAAGTGCTTCTTTGACAGCGGTGAGAGCTTCGCTCTGTGGCAGGGACTGTGCAACCGCAATCTGCGCCGTGAAATGAAAAAGTATCTGTAATCAATTTTCATTTCTACGGCAAAAATTATTTCAAACCTCTTTTGATTTGAAGATGTTTATGATATAATTCTCACAGTATCAATTCAAAGGATGTAACTGACTGTGAAGAGCTATACCGTGACAAAAAATGACGCCGGACAGCGGCTGGACAAATATCTAACCAAATCCTTCCCGAATCTGCCGAAGTCGCTGATGTATAAATATATCCGCCTCAAGCGAATCAAGGTCAACGCCCGTCGAGCAGAGATTTCCACCCGTCTGGCCGAGGGCGATGTCATTGACCTCTATATTTCCGACGAGTTCTTTGAAAAGAAAGAAACCCTATATGATTTTATGTCCGCTTCCAAGCACATTGATATTGTCTATGAGGACGAAAACATCATATTACTAAACAAAAAAGCCGGCCTGCTTTCCCACCCCGATGACAGTGAATACATCGACACCCTGATCACAAGGGTCAAGCGTTACCTTTATGAAAAAGGCGAATGGCAGCCTCAGCAGGAGAATTCCTTTACTCCGGCGCTGGTCAACAGAATCGACAGAAACACCAGCGGCATTGTCATCTGCGCCAAAACCGCAGAAGCCTTGAGAGTGCTGAACCAAAAAATGAAAGACCGGGAACTTCACAAGCTCTATCTGTGCATCGTACACGGAAAAATGCCGAAAGAACAGGATATCCTGGAGGGCTATCTGACCAAGGACGAAAAGAAAAACAAGGTCTTTATCTCCCGCAAGCCCTCTCCCGAAGCCAAAAGTATTCGGACAAAATACACCGTACTGGGCTATCGGGATGGCCTGAGCCTGCTGGAAATTGATCTGCTGACCGGCCGCACCCATCAGATCCGAGCTCATTTAGCGTCTATCGGCCATCCCCTGCTCGGCGACGGAAAATACGGCAAGAATGAGCTGAACAAAAAGACCGGCTACAAAAAGCAGTGCCTTTGCTCCTACAAATTGATTTTTGATTTCACCACACCGGCCGGCGAGCTGGAATATTTGAACAAAAGAGAGTTCAGAATTGATGATGTGTGGTTTCAGAGAGAATTTGAGGACGGCAACTTATAATCGAAAAGAGGTTACAGTATGAGTGAGCTGACAGAAATGAGACAGCGCGCCGCGCAGCTGCGCGATATCATCAATTATCACAATAAAAGATATTATGAGCAGGACGAGCCGGAAATCGAGGACTTTGAATATGACAGACTCATGCAGGAGCTGATCGCCATCGAGGAAAAATATCCCGAGGTTCTCACACCGGACTCTCCCACTCTGCGCGTCGGTGGCAAGGCGGACAATCTCTTCGCGCCCGTCGAGCACCCGGTGCCCATGGAAAGCCTGCAGGACGGCTTCGGCAGAGAGGATATTCTCGCTTTTGACCAGAGAGTCAGAAATGTTGTCAGTGATCCTCTTTATATCGTGGAGCCGAAAATAGACGGGCTTTCCGTCAGCCTCGAATATGAAAAGGGCATCCTCGTGAGAGGCTCCACCAGAGGCGACGGAAGAACCGGTGAAGATGTCACCGCGAACATCAGAACCATCCGCACCATTCCCCTGAAATTAGAAACCGATCTGCCTCTCCTTGAGGTACGCGGCGAGGTCTATATGCCCCGTGAGGTCTTTATGAACCTCACGGCAGAGCAGGAACTCAACGGTGAAAAGACCTTTAAAAATCCGAGAAATGCCGCCGCCGGTTCCCTGCGGCAGAAAAACCCGAAAATCACCGGAAAGCGGCGACTGGATATTTTTGTTTTT
>JAQXMV010000162.1 GCA_029013165.1 Oscillospiraceae bacterium
GAATATCATGGCATCACCATTGCCGACGACTATGCCCACCACCCCAACGAGCTGAAGGTCACTTTAGAAGCGGCCATGAAAATGGGCTACAAAACCGTGTGGGCGGTATTCCAGCCTTTCACTTATTCGCGGACTGCCATACTTTTTGATGACTTTGCCCGTGTACTGCAGATTCCTGACCGCTGTGTCATGACGGAGATCATGGGCTCCCGTGAAGTCAACACCTACGGTATCTACACAAAAGATCTGGCGGAAAAAATTCCCGGCAGTGTCTGGTTCAATACCTTCGATGAGGTCTGCGACTATGTTCTAGAAAACGCAAGTGCCGGCGATCTCGTCATCACTCTCGGCTGCGGAGATATCTACAAGGCGGCAAAGATGATGGTACAGCGACTGCAGAACTGACAGTTTTTTCCATGAGTTTAATATAAGCTACGGAAGATACTATTAACAGCGGTTAAGTATTTGCGTTTGCTGCTTCTCCGCTGAGCGATGATTTGCGGAGAAGTCCTGCAGCATCGCAAAGAATAATCCCGGATCCGACAATGGATCCGGGATTGTTTGCTTTTTATTCGGTTTGGTGATCCCATCAGACCTCGAAGCCCTCGAGGGTGATGTTACTTTTGCGGATCGTATCCTCCTGAGAGAGCAGCGCACCGGCCGCCGGGAGATTTTTTGCGCGGTAACGGGACTCCTTGGCAAATTCGTCCTCGGTGTAGGGACGCAGCTTGGTGATACGGTGACTCTTTTTCAGGCTGATACAGGCCACGCCCTGGGTGTCTTTCATGGCCTTGGGAGAAATAAGGGCGGTGTTCAGCAGCAGACATCTTCCCGATGTGGTCTCAATCACAACATCGCCATCCTCTTTCAGCTGCATAATACCCGCAAGGGGCGATTTATCGCTGTAGGCCTTGATCAGCTTTTTGCGGTTTGTCTTGGTGGCATAGGAGCTGAGGGAAACCTTGGCGGCTTTACCGTTGTGGAAGAGGAAGAACATGAAGCCCTCATAGTCTCGGGTCAGGCACATGAAAATCGGCGTCTCGCCCTCATCCATTTCCAGCTTTGAGGGGATATATTCACCCAGGACGCTGGCCTTGGAGTCGGCGAAGTCGGAGACTTTCGCCTTATATACCTGACACTTGTCGGTGAAAAAGAGCAGGTCGTTATGATTGGTGGTCTCCAGAGAAATCACGATCTCATCATTTTCCTTGAGCTTGTGTTCACCGCCCATGCGAAGAGACAGGGGCGTAATTTTTTTGAAGTAGCCCTCTTTGGTAAAGAACAGATTGACGGCGTAATCGGGAATTTCCTCGGCGGTGTCTTCGGTTTCCACCTCGGAAATCTCCAGAATTTCACTCTTTCTCTCCTTGCCGTATTTTTTGATGACCTCTTTCAGCTCGGCAATGATGATTTTTCTGACCCTCGATTTGGAGGCAAGGATATCCTGATAATCCTTGATGTTCGCCTCTAAGTCTTCAATGTCCTTCAAACGCTTGAGGATATACTCACGGTTGAGGTGGCGCAGCTTGATCTCGGCGACATACTCCGCCTGAATTTCGTCGATACCGAAGCCGATCATCAGGTTCGGTACGACTTCGCTTTCCTCCTCGGTCTTACGGATGATGGCGATGGCCTTGTCAATATCCAGCAAAATCTTTTCCAGTCCGCGCAGAAGATGGAGCTTCTGCTGTGCCTTATCTAAGTCGAAGCTGACCCTGCGGTGGACGCACCGACCCCGGAAGCGTATCCATTCCAGCAGCAGCTCTCTGACGCCCAAAACTTTGGGATATCCGTCGATGAGAACATTGAAATTGCAGGAGAAAGTATCCTCCAGCGGCGTCATTTTATAGAGCTTTTGCATAAGCTTGTCCGGATCGGTGCCGCGCTTGAGATCAATAGTGATTTTCAGACCCTGTTTGTCGGTTTCGTCGCGGATATCGGTGATCTCCTTAACGGAGCCGGCCTTGACCTTTTCGATAATCTTGTCAATGATCGCTTCGGCGGTCGTCGTCGGCGGAATCTCTGTGACATCAATGCAGTTGAACTCTTTGTCGTAATTATACTTTGACCGGACTCTGATATTGCCCCGTCCGGTGCGGTAAATCTCTTTCATCGCCTCACGGTCATAGAGGATCCGGCCGCCGCCGACGAAGTCCGGCGCCGGCATGGTGTCGATACAGTCATGCTCCTGGTTCTTGATCAGCTCAATGGTCGTTTCACACAGCTCCGTCAGATTAAAAGAGCAAATGGAGCTGGCCATGCCGACGGCGATACCCAGGTTGACATTGGCGAGAATCGAGGGAAAGGTGACGGGCAGAAGCGTCGGCTCCTTGGTGGTGCTGTCATAGTTATCCACAAAGTCGACGGTATTTTTGTCGATGTCACCGAAAAGCTCTGCGCAGATACTTTCCAGCTTGGCCTCGGTGTAACGGGAGGCGGCATAGTGCATATCACGCGAATAGGCCTTACCGAAGTTACCCTTGGAGTCCACATAAGGGTTCAGCAGTGCCTCATTGCCTCGGGAAAGCCGCACCATCGTCTCATAGATAGCGCCGTCACCGTGGGGATTCAGGCGCATGGTCTGACCGACGATGTTGGCGGATTTGATCTTCTTCGAGCCCAGCAGACCCATTTTATACATGGTGTAAAGGAGCTTGCGGTGAGAGGGCTTGAAGCCGTCAATTTCCGGAATGGCACGGGAAAGAATGACGCTCATGGCGTAGGGCATATAGTTGATCTCCAGCGTGTCGGTGATCGGCTGCTCAATGGTTTCGCCTGCGCCGGCAATATGGGTGTTTTTCAGCAGGTCGTCACTGCCGCCGTCTTTTTTCGGGCTTTTCTTTTTTGCCATGGTTGCTCTCCTTTCTCCGTCAGCTGACATCGGTCATGTCAATATAAAGATGACCGAAATTGGCGATATAGTCCTTTCTGCCGGTGAGGTTATCTCCCAGCAGCAAGTCAAATTTTTCCGCGGTGTCCTGTGCGTCGGCGGGATCAACCTTGATCAGTCGCCTCGTCGTGGGATTCATGGTGGTCAGATTCATCATGTCGGCGTCGTTTTCACCGAGTCCCTTTGAGCGCTGAACGGTATATTTTGCCTTGCCGATCTGTTCAATGGCCTCGGCCTTTTCTTTTTCCGTGTAGGCAAACCAGGTTTCGGTGCCGCTGGTGATCTCATAAAGGGGCGATTCTGCGATAAACACCTTGCCCTCGCGAATCAGAGTGGGCACCAGACGGTATATCATGGTCAGAATCAGTGTCCGGATCTGATAGCCGTCCACATCAGCGTCGGTACAGATGATGATTTTGCTCCAGCGCAGATTATCCAGACTGAAAGTGGACATATTCTTCATGGCCTTGGCCTTGACTTCCACACCGCAGCCGAGTACCTTGAGAAGATCGGTGATAATCTCGCTTTTGAAGATCTTTTCATATTCGGACTTCAGGCAGTTGAGGATCTTTCCCCTGACGGGGATAATCGCCTGAAACTCCGAGTCTCTTGCCTGCTTGCAGGCGCCGAGGGCCGAATCACCCTCCACGATGAAAAGCTCGCGGCGATCCACATCCTTGCTGCGGCAATCCACAAATTTTTGTACGCGGTTTGCCATGTCATTAGAGCTGACGAGGGTCTTTTTGAGGTTTAACCGGGTCGCTTCCGCCTTGATGCGGCTGCGCATATTGATCAAGACCTGATCGGCGATCTTGTCGGCCTCTAACTTATTTTCGATGAAATAGATTTCAAGCTGATGGCGGATAAACTCCGTCATAGCCTCCTGGATAAATTTATTGGTGATGGCCTTTTTTGTCTGATTCAGATAGGAGGTTTCCGTGGAAAAGGTGGAGGAAACCAGAATCAGGCAATCGGCAATATCCTGAAATTTAATTTTGGAGTCTGTCTTGGAATATTTGCCGCTTTGCTTGAGATAGGCGTCGATCTGTGAGACCATAGCACTCTTGACCGCGTTATCCGGTGAGCCGCCGAACTCCAGGAAAGAGGAGTTATGGTAATATTCGATCATCTGTTTTTTATTGGAGAAGGTCAGGGCAATATTCAGCTTGACCTTATATTCCGGCAGATCTGCCCTGTCCCGGCCGCTGCGCTCCGCCTGCCAGAACTGAACCGATGTCAGAGCGTCCTCACCGGCAATATCACGGACATAATCAACGATGCCGTTTTCATAATAATACTCTGTCGTCTCGAAGCCGCCCTTGACCTGATTTCTCAGCTCAAAATGCACCTTAGGATTGACGATGGCCTGTCTCATCATGATGTTCTGATAATACTCGAGAGAGACATCAATATCCGTGAAAACCTCTAAGTCCGGCTTCCAGCGGATCCTGGTGCCCGTGTCCTTTTTGCCGTAGGGCTCCGTGACGAGTCCGCCTATATTTTCTCCCTTTTCAAAGTGGAGGAGATATCGTTCACCGCCGCTTTTGATCTCGGCGTCCATATATTCACTGGCGCACTGGGTGGCGCAAAGACCCAGACCGTTGAGGCCCAGTGAGAACTCATAGCTGCCGCCGGAGTTGGTGTTATACTTTCCGCCGGCATAAAGCTCGCAGAAAACCAGCTCCCAGTTATATCGGTCGTATTTTTTATTATAGCCGACGGGGATTCCCCTGCCGAAATCCTGTACCTCCACGGAGCCGTCGGAAAAGCGGGTGACGATAATCCGGTTACCGAATCCCTCTCTGGCCTCGTCGATGGAATTGGAAAGTATCTCAAAAATAGAATGCTCACAGCCGGAGATACCGTTGGAGCCGAAGATGACCGACGGTCTTTTTCGTACCTTATCGGCGCCCTCGAGCATCTCGATATCTTCGTTTGAATAGCCCTTTTGCTTTGCCATTTTATCCGGGTTCCTTTCAAAATGATATGATATTCAAAAAAATAAACCACACTAAAACTTGTGGAAAAAATGAGAAGAATATACAACATATATAGTTTACACGAAAGATCAAAAAAAATCAAGTCAAATCGGGAGACTCTGACTTTTCAAGGTAAATTATGGGACTTTACGGAAAGATTTCACCGCTGAACGGCGAATAAGCCTTGAAAAAGAGGCAAAACTGTGTTATGATAATATAAATTGGATCATGTAAGGAGGTTATATTCATGTCATATATTGAACTCAATTCCGAGAACTTTGCTTCTGAGGTCAAGGAAGAAACCGGCATGCCCGTTCTTGTTGACTTCTGGGCGCCCTGGTGTCAGCCCTGTCAGATGCTCGCCCCTGTCATCGAGGAGCTGGCCGACGAGCTTGACGGTCAGGTCAAAGTATGCAAGCTCAACTGCGACGAAAACGGCGATTATGCCATGCTCATGGGAGTCATGTCCATTCCCTGTCTGATCCTTTTCGTCGACGGAGAAGAAAAAGACCGCATGGTGGGTCTTTCCTCCAAGCAGGACATTCTCGGTTTTATCAGCCGAAACAAATAATCGGCCGCGTTTTCTTAAAACAGAACAGCAAAAGCAGAGACTTTTCCAAGTCTCTGCTTTTATTGTGTAAAAAGGCGCTGTCTGCGCAGCGCCACCGTGACGGTCAAGTCCCGTCTATCATATATAAGTAACTGCCCTTTTCACAGGGAAACCCCCGGCGAGGGTTTCCCACGGAACGATGAAAAATGCCCCGCATTTTTCTCGTTCCTCCCTTCCTGCGCTTAATGAAGTACAATTTTTCTGTCTTTAGCGCGGAGGTCATTTTCAGGTTAGGAGTATTTCGCGCTTTGCGAAGCGCGACAAAGGGCTCTGCCCCTTGACCCCGCAACCCTTTGAAAAGGCTTGACCGAAACTTTACTTGATTTCTCGGTTTTCATTTAATTGATTTCTCAGTTTTAAGTTTTAGGAAACTTCTTCGTGATTCCCTTATACTTCTTTCAATGCTGCCTCCATGGCGTCCAGTCCCCGATCAATTTCTTCATAGGTCACTGCCAGCGGCGGCAGCAGGCGCACCTTTGCCTTAGCCGTGAGCAGAAGCACTCCCTTTTCGATGCCGAGCTTTACCACATCGGCGCTTTTCATGCCCTCCTCCAGGCGCACACCCAGCATCAGGCCCATGCCGTCAATGCCCTGCACATGGGGCATTTTTTCGATTCTTTGGCGCATATATTCGCCCTTTTCCGTGACCTGAGACAGAAATTCATCGTCAAGTTTATGCAGGATATATTCCGCGCCCTTTGTCGCCACGGGATTGCCGCCGAAAGTGGTGGCATGATCGCCGGGGCCAAAAACACTCTCTGTCTTTTCTCCGAAAAGCACACAGCCCAGAGGCAGCCCGCCACCGATACCCTTAGCGGTAGTGACGATATCCGGCTCAATGCCGAAATGCTGAAAAGCGAAGAGCTTGCCGGTTCGGCCGACGCCTGTCTGCACCTCGTCAACAATCAGCAGAACATCTTTTTCCTTGCAGAGGTCAGCCGCCTTTTGGACAAATTCAGCCTCAAGGGGCATTACGCCGCCCTCTCCCTGAATCAGTTCCATCATCACCGCGCAAACACTGCCGTCAAGTGCCTGCTCGAGAGCCGACAAATCATTAGCGGGAACAAAAACGAAGCCCTCGGTAAAGGGATAGAAATAGCGGTGAAAAACCTCCTGGCCTGTGGCGGCAAGGGTTGTTACCGTTCTGCCGTGAAAGGAATTGACCAGCGTAACGACCTTGTTTCTGCCTTCGCCGTATTGATCGTAGGAATATTTTCTGGCGCACTTGATGGCGCCCTCATTGCTTTCGGCGCCGCTATTGGAGAAAAAAACCTTTTTCATTCCCGTCCTCTCGCAGAGGAGCTTAGCCGCCGAAACACAGGGCTCGGTATAATAGAGATTGGAAATATGCTGAAGGGTACCGAGCTGCTCAATGACAGCCCTGATCCAGCCCTCATCGCAGAAGCCCAGCGAATTGACGCCGATGCCGCTGGAAAAATCCACATATTCCTTGCCGTCAAAATCCCGGCACACAGCGCCTTTTCCTTCTTTGATCGCCACGGGGAAACGGCCGTAGGTATGGGCAACGAAGCTATCGTCGCCCTGCTTGATTTTTTCAAATTCACTCATGATTTAACCTCACTTTGTCATCAGCGTACCGATACCCTCATTAGAAAACATCTCAATGAGAATGGAATGAGGGATTCTTCCGTCAATCATAACGGCTTTTTTCACACCGCTTCTGACCGCCTTTTCACAGCTGAGCATTTTCGGTATCATACCGCCGGAAATAATGCCGCTGGCAATCAGTTCCTCAACCTCGTCCACATGGATTTCAGGTATGAGCGAATCGGGGTCCTTCATATCGCGCAAAAGTCCGGGAATATCGCTGAGGGTGATGATATTTTCCGCATGCAGGGCGGCGGCAATCTCCGCGGCCGCCGTGTCGGCGTTGATATTATAGGTCTGCCCCTCGCTGTCAAGGCCCACTGTGGCAATCACCGGTATATAGTCCTCCTCCAGGATCTTTTTGATCGGAGCCGGGTCAATGCTGACGATTTCGCCCACGAAGCCATAGTCATGCTCACCGTCGGTCTTTTTTTCAGCCTTGATCATGCCGCCGTCAATGCCGCAAAGACCCACGGCCTTTCCGCCGCTGACCTCGATGAGCGAAACCAGATCTTTATTGGTTTTGCCTGCCAGCACCATCTGCACCACCTGAGCCGTGTCGGCGTCGGTGTAGCGCAGTCCGTTGACGAAGCGGGACTCGATGCCCAGCTTGCCGAGCATACCGCTGATCTCCGGTCCGCCGCCGTGAATGAGCACGATCTTGATGCCGACCAGAGAAAGCAGAATGATATCGCTCATAACCGCCTGCTTGAGCTCCGGATTAATCATAGCGTTACCGCCGTATTTGACGACAACAGTTTTTCCGTAATACTTTTGTATGTAAGGAAGCGCCGCTGTGAGCACCTCCGCTTTCATGCTGTCTGAAATATTCTTTTCAGCCATGAAAATCACCTCTTAAGTTCTGTAGTCTCCGTTAATTTTCACATAATCGTAAGTCAGGTCACAGCCCCATGCCGTTGCGGCGGCCGTACCCTGATTCATTTCGACAGTCAGTCTGATCTCGTCCTCCAGCAGGATTTCCTTGGCCTTTTCCTCAGAGAAATCAATGCCGAAACCGGCCTGACAAACCTTGACTTCGCCCTTGCAGGAGGAGAGGGAAACATCTATGCAGTCCACGGCAAAATCGCCGGGCGTGTAACCGATCGCGCAGAGGATTCTGCCCCAGTTGGCGTCGGCACCGAACATCGCGGTTTTGACCAGAGAGGAACAGATGATGCTTTTGGCGATATTCTTCGCCGTTTCCACCGTGGGCGCGCCGCTGACGGTACATTCCAGCAGGCGCTGAGCGCCTTCGCCGTCGCCGGCAATAAGCCGTGACAGCTTGACGGAAACCTCCGCCAGAGCCGACCTGAACAGAGCGAAGTCTTCATTTTCCTCTTCGATCACGGGATTTTCGGCCTGACCGTTTGCCATGATACAGACCATGTCATTGGTGGAGGTATCGCCGTCCACACTGATCATATTGAAGGTATCCTTGACCACATCGCTGAGGGCTTTCTGAAGCATGGCAGAAGAAATACGGCAATCCGTGGTCATAAAGCAGAGCATCGTGGCCATATTGGGATGGATCATACCCGAACCCTTGCAGCAGGCGCCGAGGGTGACGGTCTTGCCGCCGAGATCAAAAGAAACGGCGCACTCCTTGGCCACGGTATCGGTGGTCATAATGGCTTCGGCCGCGTCATGACCGCCCTGTCCGTTCATTTGTCCGGCGAGAGCCGGGGCCGATGCGGCGATGGGCGTCACATCGAGAGACAGTCCGATCACACCCGTGGAGGCGACTATGACATCGCTTTTGTCCACGCCGAGAGCTTCGGCGGCGATACCGCACATCTGCTCGGCTTTCTGCACACCGTCACTGTTGCAGGTGTTGGCGTTGCCGCTATTGACGATGACTGCCTGCGCCATGCCGTCTGCCAGATTGGCTCTTGTGACGGTTATGGGCGCGCCGTAAACCTTGTTCTGCGTATAGACCGCAGCGGCGCTGCATTTATTTTCGCTTTTGATCATTGCGAGATCTTTTTTCGTCTGATTCTTCCGGATTCCGCAGTGGATTCCCGAAGCGGTGAAGCCTTTTGCGGCGGTGACACCGCCATTAATATATTTCATTTTTCTACCTCCGATTCAAAGGGCCGTGGTGATGTCAAAGCCCATTGCGATATTCATGTTTTCCAGCGCGGCTGACGAGGCTCCCTTGCCGAGATTATCAAAGACTGAGGTCAGGGTGATCCTCTCCTCGTTGCCGCAGACATATATTCTCATGTTATTGGTTCCCTCAAGACCCATGGGTGAAAGGAAGCCGCCCTCCGGGGCCGAATGAACGCTGATAAAGGGGCTTTCCCGGTAATATTGCTCATAAAAGGCAAGGAGTGTCTGCGGCGTCATGGGCTTTTTCATCAGCCCGGTATAAAGAGGCACCGACACCGCCATGCCGCAGTAATAGTCGCTGACGATGGGATTAAACAAAGGCTCATGAGCCAAAGCGCAGACCTTTTTCATTTCCGGCAGATGCTTATGCTTGCCGTTCAGACCGTACTGACGGGGACTGCTGAAATCATCGGGTCTGTCCTCGCTTTCATATTCGCCGATCATCTTGTTTCCGCCGCCGCTGTAGCCGGTGATGCTGTGGGCGCACAAGGGATAGTCGGCAGCGATCACACCCTCAGCCACCAGCGGATAAACCAGCGAAATGAAGCCCGTGGCATGACAGCCGGGATTGGCGATTCTTTTGGCCTGTCTGATGCGTTCCATGTGTACCTTGGAAAGCTCGGGAAAACCGTAGGCCCAGCCATCGGCTGTTCTGTGGGCCGTGCTGGCGTCAATGACCACCGTATCCGGGTCGGTCACGAGCTTCACAGCCTCTCTCGCCGCCTCATCAGGCAGACACAGAAATACCACATCAGCCGTATTCATCAGCCTCTGTCTTTCCTTTTCGTCCTTGCGCTTTTCCTTCTCAATTTCAATCAGTTCGACGAAAGGATGGCGAAGCAGCTTGCTTTTCAGTTGCAGTCCGGTGGTTCCCGCCTGACCGTCAATAAAAACCTTAATCATTTTTCATGTCCTCAAAAGTAATATGATATGCATAATCTTGATATCTTTCTAAAATATTATACATAAATGCGCCGATTTGTCAAGGGTAAAATGAATATTTATGTAAATGTATATGAATATTTATTCTCCGGCAATCCGGTGGAATCCCCTATCCGGATTGACAGTAAAGCGATAAAAAAACGATTTATTAAAGCACACACAAAGGGGATAAGCCTCGGCAGAGAGCTTATCCCCTTTACTGACAGTGCGAAGCACAGAGATCGGCGATCTCTGTGCTCAAATAACAATCAAATGATGATTACTGCTCAACAGCGTAAACGCTGACCTTCTTACGGTCCTTACCCATACGCTCGAACTTAACCTTACCGTCAATCAGAGCGAAAAGAGTATCATCGGAGCCTCTGCCGACATTGTTGCCGGGATGGATGTGGGTGCCGCGCTGCTTGACAAGGATATTGCCGGCAAGAACGAACTGACCGTCTGCGCGCTTAACACCGAGTCTCTTGGATTCGGAGTCACGGCCGTTACGGGTAGAACCCATACCTTTTTTGTGAGCGAAGAGCTGAATGTTTATCTTAAGCATTTGTTACACCTCCGTATTATTCTTTAACAGTGAATGTTTTGCAGGAAATGAATGAAGGGTATTCCTGCGAAAGGGCTTCTACATGGAGCCGGAAGCCTTCGAGAAGAGCGAGGGTACGCTCATCGTCGGTATCCACCCTCAGCTTCATCAGCGCCGGTGAAACCGTGATTTCCGCCCTGTCACCGATGACATCGGTGATGGTATTGGCCGTCATATAAGCCGCCGAGGAAAGAGAGGCACAAATGATGTCTCTGCCCTGCTCGGCATAACCGCTGTGGCCTTCCATGCGAAAACCTTTGAGAGCCTTTCTGCTCCTGTAAAATGTGACCCTGACCATTTTAAGCGTTGATGGATGAAATTTCTACCTTTGTGTAAGGCTGTCTGTGACCCATCTTACGCTTGGCGTTCTTCTTGGGCTTATAAGTGAAGACAACGATCTTCTTGCCCTTGCCGTTTTTGATTGCCTTGGCTGTGACGGAAGCGCCGTCAACATAAGGAGCGCCGACCTTGATACCGTCTTCGCCGCAAACGGCAACGACCTTGTCAAAGGTAACTTCGGAGTCTGCCTCGACGTCAAGCTTCTCAATGTAGATGGTGTCGCCTGCTTCTACCTTATACTGCTTGCCGCCGGTTTCGATAATTGCGTACATTTTTCTTTCCTTCCTTTATTATGGACTCGCTACTGTCGGGCGGATGAAACATCGCTTGTGGCATGACAAAACACGCCGCCTTTAATATGCGGTATGAATGAGTATATCATAAGAATATGGGTTTGTCAAGGATTTTTTTGCGGTTTTTGCCACTGGATAGAGGAATCGTATTCAAGGAAAAAAGTATTCACAGGTTTTTCCCTACGAATACTAAAAGCTGTGATTACACCCCTATTTTGATCCCACAAATCAGCAATGTTTGTGTTCTTTGCAACCGTTCAAAATACTAACTTTCGAGCTTTCCGACAAAACTGCGTTTTCTCTGCAGTGAGACAGTGACCGCCGGAACTATGACCCCCGCAACCGCATCTTGTCTCTCTGCTCTATTATCTCTTATCTGGAAAAGTCGCAAGATGAAGAGTGAAGAGAAAAAATGAAGAGAACCAAAAAGAAAAGTCGCACTCTCGTGCGACTTTTCTTTTTGGCAACAGTACCCTTAAATTGTACAATGCATAGCTCTGTATTTAAGCGTTGCAACCTGTTCGTTCTGCCGATCAAGGTAAAGGTAATGCTTCCAAGGATTGGGATGTTAAATAATAAGGTTTTTTTGAAAATAATTGATTTTTTCAGGAAACAGTGTTAGACTGAAGACGGTCAATCATGACACGGATATTTAATTTACACGAAAAAGGAGAAAACAAAATGGAGAAAATCATCATTCGCATTATATCTGTTATCCTTTCCGTTGTGACCTTGTCCGGTATTTCCGGCGGAATCAGAGCAGAGTTCTTGGCAACTGTTACCCCGGTTGAGGACTGTAAAATCATTCAGGGCGGCTGTTCGGACGGAGAAAACATTTACACCGTTGTAAACGACAAAAAGGAGACTGACTCGAAAAGTGCTATTCTGAAATACCGTCTTTCCGACGGGAAGCTGATTGAAACCTATAAGGGTCTGGAAATCGACCACGGAAACGACCTGTGCTTTAACGGCAACACAAACGAAATCATTGCTGTCAGCAACGCACCGGACGGAAGAAAGATTACGGTTTTTGACGCCGATACAATGACCGTAAAAACAACCGTCGTACTTGAAGAAAAAATCTTCTCAATGGCATACAGCGAAGAAGAAAATCTTTACTATGCCGGCATTTCCGGCGGTACGGACATTGCGGTTTTCGATTCACAGTTCAAGCTCGTCCAACGCCTTGAAAACTGCGGCGGAGAGGGCTACACAAAGCAAGGTATGGAGGTTTACGGAGATTACCTTTTGTGTCTGCGCCACTGGAGTAACTGCATTGAGGTCTATAACAAAAACGGAGAGTTTTTGAAAAAGGTTTCCCTGCCCGTTACACTGATGGAACCCGAATTTATCTGTATGGCGAACGGCGAATGTTACATCGGCTATAATCTTTTAAGCTATACAGGCGGCTGCATCTATAAAATCAGCGAAATAAATTTTCTGCCCGATTTTGAAGGCTGCTGATTCGCAAAACACAATAGGCAACCTCTAAAAATGTCCCTGCATTCGTCACCATAACATCACAGCGGGTGCGGCGAATCAGATTACGCAATATGATTATTTTAGAATATTATTAGGAGTGATACAGTTGGCTGCTGCATTAAGTCCCGAAAAACTTGCGAAAATAAGCGCAAGAAGAGAGAAAGAAATCCAGAAGTGGGAAAAACAAAAAGCAAGACCGAAAAGAAATACATACTTTGCCTACATTGTGCTTGTCACGACATTGATCTATGCAACCGATGAAATTGCCTCCCAGATAGGCACCCTTATGAAAACGGAAATTGCCAACGACCTGATGGCGAATTTCGGCGCAAGCTCTGTTTCCATGCTCGACCTGCTGACCGTGATTATGGTGCCGTTTCAGGCACTGGCTCTGATCTACCGTCCGCTTGCCGACCGATTCGGAAGAAAAGTCTTTTTGGTTATCAACACATTCGGTATGAGCTTTGCGATGCTTCTCATATTCCTTTCCAACAACATCGCCCTATATTTCGTGGGTGCGGTTATGATACAGTTTTTCATTCCGCACGATATGCATGTTGTGTTTATCATGGAATCTTCCCCGGCTAAAAGGCGAGCTATTATGTATTCTGTTATAAAATTCTTTGCCAATATGGGCGTTATGCTCATTCCGCTTCTTCGCCGTACGCTGATGCACGATGTTTCTCAATGGCGTAATGTTTTCCTGATCCCTGCCGTTGTCGGTCTTGCGGTAAGCTTCATTGCCCTTTTATGTGCCCGTGAGACGGACGCTTTCATTGACGCACGGCTTGCGTATCTGAGAAAAACCGATGAAGAGCGTGAAGCGGAAAAAGCACAAAAGAAAGCGGAAAGCTCTCAGGGCGGTATTATTCAGGGTTTGAAATTTGCTTTTCAGCACAAACAGCTCAAGTGGCTTTACATCTCTTCTATTTTTGCCAATATCGGCGTTTTAGGCTCTGTCAACTATCAGGTTATCATGAACTACGGATACGGAGATCACGCATTAAAAGCCGGCCTTTTTTCCGACATTACGAAAGCCGTTGAGGCCGTCAGCATTAACGAGGTTACTGCCGCCATTATGCTTTTCCCGATAGGTTCTGCCTTGGCGCAGGTCATTATGGGCTTTATTTGCGACAGTGTGGGAAGAAAGAAAGCGGCGATTGTAACATCTCTTAACTGTCTGATAGGCTTTTTAGGATTCTACATCGGCTCATACTGCGGCTTTAATCCGTACATTGTCGGCTTCCTTTGCGGCGTATTTGTCGGAAGCTATTATTCCACAAACGATATCATTATCATGATGGTCGGAGAATCCGCACCGACGAACCTTCGCTCCTCCGTTATGTCGGCGCAGTTCATCGTCACCGCAATCGGCTACGGCCTTGGGTATGGGCTTGGCTTGCCGCTGAATACGATTTTCGGCAACACCGCAGTCGGTCTCGTCAGCCTGTGTATGCTTGTGCCGGGATTCCTTGTCACACTCGTTGTGCTCTTTAAAAAGACGAATGAAACAAAAGGCCTTGATTTAGGTAAGGTTACGGGCGCCGAGTGGGATTGACAACAACATTCGCAATTTCAGATGATATTCAATAAAAATGAGTAATTCAAAGTTTTCTATGATTATGACATTCGGGCATTTTTGATACCCACGAATAAAATGTCGAAAACAAGTGTAAAATAAGAAGCAAAAAGAACAGAGGCAAATTCCTTGAACTTGCCTCTGTTTCTATGGTACGAGTGTTGATAACGGATTCAATTTTAATATCAATTAACCGACAGTCAGACACATATTCTTGCTTGTATCAGAGGATTTTATAGTTTCTTCAACAAATCAAATACAGATTGCGAGGAAACAATATGTCAGATTTTATTGAAGATTTTTATTATGGCAATATTGAGCCACAAGAGGTTAATTCAGAATTAACACCTAAACTCAAAAAGAAACTGAGTAACCTTGCCGAAAAAGAAGAACAGCTTACTGCAAGATTGTCTGGTGAGGATAAAGAACTGTTTCAAAGCTATGCAAGTGCATATATTGAGTTTTCAACATTAAGTAATGCAGACAGCTTTATATCAGGCTTCAGACTCGGCTCAAAAATTACATACGACACATTTGTTAAGAATACGAAAAGATGAAAATCAGTTTGAGTGGGTTCG
>JAQXMV010000163.1 GCA_029013165.1 Oscillospiraceae bacterium
GCGGCTTGAGCGGTACGGCGTGGAAGAAAAGTACAACATATATTATAAAAAAACAACCTACCTATAAACGATCGTTTGCACTATCTTGTAGGGATACGGCTCCTTGAGAAAAGTATGGCGTATATTCCCGGCTTTCTATGACCATAATAAATGAAAGAAAAATAGGGAGGCTCAAGATATGAACAGCGATACTTTGAAACTGCTGGAAAAATGTGACGCCGGAACCAAAACGGCCGTCAATTCCATAAAATCCGTTCTGGATGATATCGACAATACGGAGCTTTTGACCATGCTCAGCCGAAGTCTGGAAGAACATGAAGCCATCGGTAATGAAATCGGCGATCTGCTCTCTGCGCAAGGGGAAAAGGGAGCAGATCCCGGCCCTGCGGCAAGACTGATGTCGTGGATGAAAATTAACTTCAAGCTGATGGAAAAGCCCGGCAATAAAACCGTGGCGAATCTGATGTATGACGGCTGTTCCATGGGTGTGAAACAGCTCAGCGAATACCTGAACGAATATCGTGAGGCAGACGAGAAATCCCGGCGATTGGCCGAGAGACTGATCCGCGAGGAACAACAGCTGCTGGATAATCTGAAAAATTATCTTTGAGACGGATTGGTGAAGAGAGAACAAAAGGCACTGCCGAAAAAGGGGCTGTCTGAACGGCACAGAGACTGTCGGGAAGTCAGAAGTAAATAATAACTGAGCGGCACTGATTCTGCAGCGTCGCTCAGTTTTTTATGAAATAATATCAGACTTTGTTTTTCTCTTTTTCCGCTGAGTTTTTCAGCTTGCGGCTGAAAAATTTCTTGCGGTGCTTTTTGCAGCCCTCCATATCGCACTTGTCACAGGAAAGACAGGCGTTG
Source organism: Oscillospiraceae bacterium (assembly GCA_029013165.1). Classification (GTDB taxonomy): domain Bacteria; phylum Bacillota; class Clostridia; order Oscillospirales; family Acutalibacteraceae; genus UBA6857. The sequence continues at coordinate 868 of JAQXMV010000163.1, forward strand.
CTCATTTTATAGAATCTTTCCGGGTGTCTGTATACGGCCACTTCCCATTTGATCAGAGAAGCACAGCCGAGCAAAAACAGTGTGACGGTGTAGACATTGGGAATGAGAATCAGAAAACTGTACTGAAAAAAGCTGTCCCAGTTGTAAACCCGACATTCATTGCAGCAGTTGGTTTTCAGGAAGATCTTATTGATCGGACACCAGCCGAAAACGGCGAAAAAAATGGCGAAATTCGAGAGAGCAAAGAAAAAGAAAATCCATTCCCGGCCGATGACCCCCGTGAGGTAGAGCACCGACGGCACTGACATATAAGCCAGCCAGAAAAGCATGGAATAAACGGCGCCGCGGTTATACCGCCTGACGAGAGCCTCAAACTTTTCCTGATTGATGTTTTTTCGGGGCTCGTAATATTTGGCAAACTGCCGCCCTTTGTAGGTGTTGTTGGTGGAAAAAGAAAATAAATCCTTGATCGGGAACAGGGCAAAATAGACCGTTCCCACCACATAGACCCAGGTCGGAAGCGTAAAGGGCAGGTCGGGATTTTTGATGAGGCAGTATACCGCGAAAAGCAGTAAAAAGCCTGAGGAGAAAAGACGGATTCTGTTCATGATAAGTCCTCTTTCGGTGTGTGGAATGCGTATTCCGGGAGCCGACTTGTGCAGAGATTGTCTGAAAAGATGCCCGGGGCGTGGTTACGGATTGCTTTGCTCCGCTTCGCAGGTGACGGGAACCGGGATTTCTTCCGTCTTTTCCGAAGTGTCTTTATAAACATCGTTCCGGATCAGCCGATAGATCGTCGCCGCCACCGGTACGCTGAACATCATGCCCAAGATGCCGAACATACTGCCGCCCACGGTGACAGCCGCCAACACCCAGATGCTCGGCAGGCCCATGGAGGTTCCCACCACTCTCGGATAGATCAGATCGCCCTCAAGCTGCTGGAGCACAATGATGAAGACGAGAAAGATCAGCGCTTTGACCGGACTTTCCATCAGGATCAGGAAGGCGCCGATGCCGCCGCCCAATAGAGCGCCGACAATAGGAATGAAAGCCGTAACGGCCGTCACGGCACCGATCATGGCCGCATAGGGCAAACGCAGAATGAACATGCCCAGGGTACATAAGAGCCCCAGTATCAGCGCTTCGGTGCACTGAGCCACAATGAAGCGGTGAAAGGCATTGTCAGCTACGGAGGAAACATAATAAATCTTGTCGCTGATTTTTTTCGGCAGATATCTTGCCATGAGCGTTTTCAGCTGTGAGCCCAGCTTGTCCTTATAAAGCAAAACATAGATCGAGAAGATGATGGCAAGAAATGTCGTCGTCACACCGGAAACCACGGAAGAAACCGTGGAGACTACCACATCCATGACACTGCCGAGACCGGAGGTAACCGTCTTGATGATGTCGGAGATTTTTGACTGCCAGTCGATGCCCTTGAGGGTTTCGATGATGTTCTCGGGCACAAAATCAAACTCGCTGAGCTTGGCGGTGATCATGCTCAGTGCCGTCGGCACCTCGGCAATCAGGAGCTTGATGCAGTCGATGAGCTGCGGAAGCACCAAAGCGATCACAAGAGCGATCACCGAAACCAGTGTGAGCAGAGCCAGAACGAGGGCAAGAGCCCGACGGCCTTTGATCAGCAGGGCTTTCCGGGTCTTGGTGAATAAATGACGCTCATAAAAGCTCATCAGGATATTCAGGGGATAAGCCAAAAGCGTGCCGACAATCAGCGGAAAGGCCGCCGCGAAAAGTGCCTTGATGATATTCGCCGTGTGTCCCCAGTAATGAATGAACAGCCAGGTTGCAATGACCGCTACGGCGATTTTGATCAGAGATTTCGTTTTCAGTTTCATGATTTTTTCTCTCCCAGATCTTTCAGAAGCGAATCAAAGGATTTCACGATCTCCGAGGCCGTGTTTTTGCCTAAGGACACGAACTCGATGCTGTCGCTGTCCTCATGGAGCATGGAAATATAGTTGTTGTCCGGCACAATATAACCGATCTGATCATTGGCAAGGCCGAGCACATACAGATCTCTGTTCCGGCCGGCGGCGGTGACTTCCTCCTGCAGACTGGGATAATTCCAGTTTTCGCCACTCCAGGCGTATTTTTCGTCCAGACAGCCGCCGAAAGCGATTTCCGGCGCCAACTCACCGGGAATGACGGCAAAAGCCATGTCCCTGCCGATTTCCATATAGCCGATCTCGGTGACGACCTGATATGCCCCGTCGATTTTTCTGACGATATTCTGGAACATGGAGGCTTTGCCGGCAAGAAGCAGAATGGCATTGTCGATTTTCAGGCTGATCTCCTGATAACGGATATTGAGAAGGGGCTCCACCCTTTTGTCGTTTTGAATGCCGATCAGTTCCCGGCCGATAGCCTTGCCGAAGCCCTCTGTCGTTTCCAGTCTGCTGCTGTCCTCATGATAATCGACAACGGTGTTTTCGTTGCGGTTCTGAGAGGTGCTCTGCTCGGCACCCAGAACAAACATCAGGTTGGCTCCGACGGCATTGACCTCCTGCTCCGCATAATAGGGATAGTCGCCGGTGATGACGGTGCCGGCGGCGCCGTTGCCCACGCAGTGAATCGGCGAGGAAACGAGCCAGGTTTCCCTTGAGCCGTCATCGGGGACAAAACGAAGCCGTGTGAAATTGGGATCCATCACATAAGGCTGACGCTTATCTACGGTATATTGCGAGGCGTCTGCCTGACCCATATAAAGCTCACCTTTTTTCATGGCGCCCACGGCGGCCTGTGCCGACTTCACGCACTGGTTGAAAAGGTTTTCCATATATACTTTATTTTTGCCGTTGACGGTGCGGACTCCTGCCGCTGTCCGGAAAGGATTGATCAGGGCCATTTCCCAGATGTTGCCGTTCATGCCGAAGGTGTCGACAGCACTGTGCTGATGAAGCACACAGACGGTAATGGAATTGATGTTCATTTTCTCTGTCAGCTCGGCCAGTCTCATTCTGATGGTGCGGACATCGGACAGAGCTAATCCATAGGAATCCACAGCCAGCAAAAGGGCGGTGCCTCTGCCGGTGCCGTCGTTCAGCGCCACGGTTCTGACCTTGAGGTCATCGTGTATATCGCTTGCCACTTTTCGCGTTACGCCGATGGAACCGCCGACATAGAGCTTGCCGACCACATCGTCTTTGTCTTCCGGAAGAATGGACCGGGCATCATAGCCCAGCGACCATTTGGCATCCTTGGACGCAGTGGTGAGGAATGTCTCGGTCCCCGCCATGAAGCCGGGAACCTCTTCGGTTTCTTCCCAGCTTGCCGGTGTGGGGAAAAGACCGGCAAGGCCTTTCACGGCAGCATTGACCGCAGAGGTGATCACATCGAAAAAGATTCTTTCCGCCTTTGGCGCCACGGTGTATTGATCCGTATTTGTCTCGACTCCCACAGAAGCCAAGGAAGTGACCGACAGAGACAGAATCAGGATAACGGAGAGCATAATCGCAGTTGCTTTTCTGAAATGTTTCATATTGTTGTTTCTCCTTTCATTTCCGGAACATTCGCACAGCAAATTTACCGTAATATTCCAAGGAGCATTCTATCACAAAAGCGGTCTGCGGTCAATAAGCAGGGCAATATTCGGGCAGGCCGTGCACTCAGAATGATCCGCAGTGCCGGCTTCGTGTGGGTCAGGTGGCAGAGATAAGGAAAAGTGGGTGGATGTGGGGAGGGACGCGGCCCCGGGCGGCGCCCGGCAGTGCGCCCCCACCGCAAAGCGCCGGAAGGCGCGTTTAGGTCCGCTGGGCCGCAGGCTC
>JAQXMV010000164.1 GCA_029013165.1 Oscillospiraceae bacterium
GAGGAGTTACCGATGATGAGATTGATAACACTCATCGTTGTGCCGTTGCAGACATGTCCGTATGTATAAGACCAGTTAAGGGCATTGCCGTAAACACCCTCCAGGAAGCCCAGCCAACCGGCCAAAGCGATGATCCAGAAATACTTATTCTTGGCAACAGACTTGAAAGAATCAATGAAGCGAACCTGAATGACATGGGTCTTGGCCTGAATGATCTTTTCCTTGGTGTAACCGAAAACGACAACCGTCAAGGCCATACCGATGATACAGAATACGGGATAAGCCACTCTGTATACCCTGATGTCATAAAGGTCATTATTGGCAACCCACTGAGCAACCAACGGCATGACGATGTTGACGATGGAGGGAGCGAGGGAATAGACGATGCTCTTGACGGCAAGAACATCTGTTCTTTCCTGGGTGTTGGGGGAAAGAACATGGATCAGGTTGGTGTATGCGTCATAGAAGAAATTATAGAAGAACTGCAGCAGCAAATTGAAAAGCATGACAATGGCACACTTTGCGATATAACCGCCGTTTTCACCGAAAATATTGTAGAGACTGCTATAGGGGAACCACACATAACAGATGGATATGATCGCCGTGGGAATACCCATGGAAAGCAGGAAAGGTCGATATTTACCCGCCTTGTTTCGTGAGTTGTCAATCATGTTTGCACGAATAGCCGTCAGCGGGATATTCGCCAGGGTGGATATGACATAAAGAACATACATATCCATGGGGTCGACGCCGATGGCGTCACCGACGATGAGGTTACCGGTACCGACCAAAAGATTCATACCTACGGTGATGATGAAATAAGCTCCGATACCGCCGCCGGCATAAGCTGCAATTTCCTTAAAGGTCATGTAGCGGTGCGGCATGGGTACATTCCAGTAGGTGCGTAAATCCGAGACAGTTGATGAGATTTTTTTAGCTAAATTATTACTTGCCAAATTTGCTCCTCCTTACTTTTTTATTTGCTTCTCTCCTGCCCTTTTTTATAGAAAAAATGACAGGTTTACACATCTCAGAATTATATCATATTTATATCATTTTTGCCACAGTTTGGTCGCAAGTAAAAAAAATTAGGTGTTTTAAACAAGCAACGCGCCATGAATTTGTCTATTTTGACAAGGATCCTTTGATCTCCGAACAACATAAAAACAGAGGACAAGCCCCTACCGAGACAAATCCTCTGTTTCCTTGCTGTATGGCTCAGCCCTTTGCGCCTTTGGCGCCCTTGGCTCCGCCCAAATTCACACCCTGCAGCACATTGGTGTCAAAGCTGTAGGTAATGCCCTGCTCTTCTCTTGCTCTTTTGAGGGCAAGAGAAATCATTTTATCCAGCAGCTCGCTGTATTTCACGCCCAGAGGCTCCCAGAGATAAAAAGAAAGGGAACCGGGAATGGTGTTGATCTCATTGAGCCAGATCTCTCCCGTGGCGCTGTCCATCATGAAGTCAATTCTCGACACACCGCCGCAGCCCAGGCACTTGAAGGCTTTCACCGCCATGGTGCGGATTTCCTCGCGCTGGGAGTCGCTGATCTCCGCCGGGATTTTTCTTTTCAGTGTCGCCATGCCCTTGCTGCCGGAGGGACTGCTCTTTGCACCTTTGACGCCGCCCTTGGCACCCTTTGCACTGCCGTCGCCGATATATTTTTCCGCATAGGTCAAAATCCTGTCAGAGGATACCGGTTCCTCACACTCGGAGGCCTCGGCGCTTTCGCTGTCGCCCACAACGGAGCAGTTAATCTCCTTGAGATTCTGCACAGCTCTCTCCACCAGCACCTTGGAGGCATAATGGAAAGCCGTGTCAAGAGCTTCGAGCAGTTCTCCTCTGTTGTCCGCCTTGGAAATACCGATCGACGAGCCGAGGTTGACCGGCTTGACGATCAACGGATAGCCCACGGCCGATTCGATCTCCGCCACCACAGCCTCTTCGTTTTCATCAAACTCCTTGCCGGAATAGCACTTGCAGTCCAGCACGGGAATACCGTTATCTTTCAGCACGGTTTTCATCACATATTTATCCATGCCCACAGCGGAGGAAAGCACATCACAGCCCACATAGGGAATGTCAAGCATATGCAGGAAGCCCTGGAGGGTTCCGTCCTCAACATTGGTGCCGTGAACCACGGGAAAGGCAATGTCAATCGAATCCACGAAGCCTTTTGAGAAAGTCTTCTGCGGGTATTTGATGAGCTTAACCTTGTTTTCGTCATTGACCATGATGACCCGCTGGCTTTTTTTCAGCAGCGACGGAAGATCCGTATAGGCGCTGATATTGCCGATATCCTCACCTACATAAAACTCATTGTTTTTGGTTATGTAGATGGGTATGACATCATATTTTTCTCTGTTGAGATGTCCGATGGCCTGAATAGCGGAAATGATAGATATCTCATGCTCAACGCTTTTTCCGCCGAACATGACACCGATCTTGATTTTCATTACTTTGTCACCTCTTAATAATTATCGGGAAGATCATTTTCGAGCAAAACAATCTTTTTCCTGCCTTTTGAGTGGAGGGCATAAACATGGGACAGGGCCTCTTCAATGGTATCAGCAACGAAGATTTTGTCTTCGCCGTAGTCCCGGCTGAGAAGTCCCGCCTTAATAGGCACCGCCTGCTTTCTGCCGACGAGAACCACATAGTCGCAGACTTCAGCCGCATTGGCTCCGAACTCCCGGTTGAGCTCCTCCTGCTTTTCACCCAGCTCCACCATGCCCGGTGTGACCAGGATCTTATAGCCGTCAAAAAGGCTCAGCGCCTCCAGCGCCGCCTTGGTGCCGCTGGGATTGGAGTTATAGGCGTCGTCAATGATCGTCACGCCGCCCTTTTCAGAAAGCTGTAGCCGGTGGGGCACACCCTCGAGTCTCCTGACCGCACTGCGCAGATCTTTCAGCGCAATGCCCATTCTGTGACTGACGGCGATGGCGCCGACGATATTCAGTACATTGTGCCGACCGATGAGCTTGGTGGAAAATTCCTCGGTCTCACCGTCGGGGGTTCTAACGGTGAAGGCCGTACCCCTGTCGCTGACGGAGATATTCTCGGCCACATAGTCGCCGTTTCCGCCGAGGGAATAGGAAATATAGGGACGGCTGCTGCCGTGGTCGCGGATGTTTTCATCGTCGCCGTTGAGGAAGAGCATACCCTCTGCCGGCAGAGCATCAGCCAGCTCAAATTTGGTGTTTTTAATCGCGTCAAGGCTCTTGAAGGACTCCAGATGCTGGGGTCCAATGGAGGTAATAATGCCGTGCTGCGGATGAACGATATCGCAAAGCTCCTTGATATCCCCAACCCACTTGGCGCCCATTTCGCAGACGAAAATCTCGTCTGTGGCTTTCAGCGAGCCGCGTATGGTCTTGACAACACCCATGGGTGTATTATAGCTTTCCGGCGTCATGAGAACATTATACTTGGAGCGAAGCAGAGAAGTGAGATAATATTTGACGCTGGTTTTTCCGTAGCTTCCCGTGATACCGATGATTGTGAGATCCGGACAGGAGCGCAGAATTCTCTTGGCGTCATTGATATAATGACGGTTGATGCCGAGCTCCATGGGCTTATTGATGAGATTGGCCAGGAGCACCTCGACAGGCGTCAGGGCATAAATCATCACAACCACAAAGAGGAAATAGCTCTCATGGGCGTTCCGGTGTCCGTAAAGGCCGAAAAGCACCGTAAGCAAGAGAATCAGAACTGTCAGCGTGGCGTACATTCTCTTCACTCTCGGCGTGAAAACCAGGGGCTTTTTGGCTTTTTTCGGCTTTTCCGGCGAGAGAGAAATCAGAAACAGTACCGTCAGGGCGATGGTTTTGATCAAAGGCGCAAGTGACAGCATCACCACAATGAGCATCAGCACGCTGAGCATACTGTGGGTCAGATATTTTCTCCGATTCTCGGACAGCCACTTGGCATGGGTGTCAAAGCGGTAGGAATTGAGCTGAAAAAAGTGCATCGAATCCGTCAGTGCCATATATACGCTGACAAAAAAGGGCACCAGCATCACGAAAGTTGCAATCATAAGCGGCATATTTACCTCACCTTTCTCAATAGGGAATATTCATAAAAGAGGCAAGCACTCGGCTGTACTGCGCCTGACAGTCCA
>JAQXMV010000165.1 GCA_029013165.1 Oscillospiraceae bacterium
ATTCTGCTGAAATCAGCCAAGACGAATGGTCGGTTGCTTCTGCTGACGGTCTCTTTGTTACGCCCGTGGGCGTCTATCGTCTGTGTCCCGGCGGCGGAAAAGGCGCGCTGGACGCGGACAGACTGAAAGGCGAGCTGACCATGTCCTCACGCAGGCCGGGAGACCGGCTGAAAAGCGGAAAAAGGGGAAACACAAAAACGCTCAAAAAGCTCTTCAATGAGATGAAAATACCGCCCTGTCAGCGAAACAGCATTGCGGTTTTGCGCGATGCCGAGGGGCATGTCGTCTGGGTTGAGGGTGTGGGAGCCGATGCGGCCTATGCCGCCGGAAAAGACAGTCAAAATACTGCAGTGATAAAAAAGGAAGGTTGAACTTTATGAACAATGATATCGAAAGCGTGCTCCTTGATGAGGCAGAGATCGCTTCCATCGTCAAGGATCTCGGCAAAAAAATCAGCGAGGACTATAAGGATAAGAATTTATTGTTGGTGTGTGTGCTCAAGGGCTCGGTGTGCTTTATGGCTGATCTGATGCGGGCGATCGACATTCCCTGCCACATTGATTTTGTCAGCTCAAAAAGCTACGGTTCTACTACGGTCTCCAATAATGCACCGGATATCAAAGCGAAGTTCACCTATGAAGATATCAGTCAGTTTGATATTCTTCTTGTGGAGGATATTTTTGACAGCGGAAGAACCCTGCAGGAAATGACAAAACTAATAAGGGCTGTGGGTCCCAGAAGCCTTGCCTGCTGCTCTCTGCTGGATAAGCCTGACCGACGCGACAAGAATGTAACCATGGAGCTGGACTATGTCGGCAAACAGATCCCCAATGCCTTTGTTGTCGGTTACGGCCTGGATTTCAACGAAAAATATCGCAATCTGCCCTATGTGGGTATTCTGAAAGAATGCGTTTACAGATAAATCGCTTGCACTATCATATACATAAGGAGTGATCACCCATTGGATAACAACAATCCCAACGCAAACCCGAGGGTGAGCAAATGGGGGAATTTACTGTATATTTTCATCCCTGTCCTGCTCATCATGACCATCGCCTATTTCGTCGGCGCTCAGAATAAGACGGAAACGCCGAAATATTATCAGATCGTCGATCAGTTCAGAAACGAGAAGGTTTCGGAGTTTTCTCTGAATCTCAGCAGCGGCGCACTGGTATATAAGCTCAGAGGCGAGGAAAAGGAAATCAAATATGTTGTTCCGAATGTCGATATTTTCCTCAACGATGTTCATAACTATATCACGGAGTATAACCTCAAGCACGAGGACAACCAGATCAAGTATGACTACATCAAGGGAACCAACGGCAGTCTTTGGGTGAGTATGCTGCCTATGCTTCTGACTTCTCTGCTGTTTATCGGCGTACTGCTTTGGTTCAACCGCAAGATGGGTCAGAATATGCAGAACGAGACCAATCAGATTCTTTCTTTCGGAAAGGCGAGGACGAAGCTGGCCAAGGACGAAAAGAGAAAGACGACCTTTAAGGATGTTGCCGGCGCCGATGAGGAAAAGGCGGAGCTGGAGGAGATTGTCGAGTTCCTGAAAGCACCCGATAATTTCCGCGCACTGGGCGCGAGAATCCCCAAGGGCGTGCTTCTTGTGGGCCCTCCGGGTACCGGTAAAACCCTCCTTGCCCGGGCCGTTGCCGGCGAAGCCGGTGTGCCCTTCTTCTCGATTTCAGGCTCGGATTTTGTGGAGATGTATGTCGGCGTCGGTGCCTCCCGTGTCCGTGATCTCTTTGATCAGGCCAAGAGAAACTCTCCCTCCATTCTCTTCATCGATGAAATTGATGCTGTCGGCCGCCACCGCGGAGCCGGCATGGGCGGAGGCCATGACGAAAGAGAGCAGACCCTCAATCAGCTTCTCATTGAAATGGACGGTTTCGGTGCCAATGAGGGCGTCATCATCATTGCCGCCACCAACCGACCGGATATCCTGGATCCGGCACTGCTCAGACCGGGACGCTTTGACCGTCAGCTGACCGTCGGTTATCCCGATGTCAAGGGTAGAGAAGAAATACTCAAGGTTCACGCCAGAAATAAGCCTTTGGCTCCCGATGTCAAGCTGGATGTGATTGCAAAAACCACTGCCGGCTTCACCGGTGCAGATCTTGAAAACCTCCTCAACGAGGCGGCTCTTCTCGCCGCAAGGCGCAAGAAGAAAGCCATTACCATGCTCGAAATTGAGGAAGCAACCATCAAGTGCGTTGTGGGTACAGAAAAGAAGTCCCACAAGATGACTGACAAGGAGAAGCGTCTGACGGCTTTCCACGAGGCAGGTCATGCCATTGCGACCTATTTCACCGAGGGACAGGATCCCGTGCATCAGATCTCCATCATCCCCAGGGGTATGGCAGGCGGTTACACGATGTCACTGCCCGGCGAGGACAAGAGCTACCGTTCCAAAAAAGATATGCTCGGCGATATCGTCGTGCTTCTCGGCGGCCGGGTTGCCGAGGCCAATGTGCTGGGTGATATCTCCACGGGTGCTTCCAATGATATTGAACGCGCTTCGGAGATGGCCAGAAATATGGTTACCCGTTACGGCATGAGCGACGAGTTAGGTCCCATTGTGTTCGGCTCAGGTAATCACGAAGTTTTCCTCGGCAGAGATTATAACAATATGCGCAATTATTCCGAGGCGATTGCCTGTGATATTGACCACGAGGTCAAGAAGATCATCACCTCGGCCTATGACAAATGTGACGCCATCATCAAAAATCACCGTGACAAGCTGGATACCGTTGCCGAATACCTCATCGAACATGAAAAAGTGGACGGAGATGTGTTCCTGCAGCTCATGGAGGGCACTTATGTGCCTGCCCTGGAGGCGGATCATCCGGCAACGGAAACCGCACCTGACAGCGAAGAGACAGAGTCTGAAAATGCTGACAACTAAAGTATAATACCCGTTTTCCCTCTCCTTTTCACGGAGAGGGAATTTTTTCGTCCTTTCTTTTTCATTTTCATCTTGCCCTGAATCACAGGATATGGTATAATTAAACTTGTATATTTATGTGAACTCTGGAGGAAATAAAAATGATCGAATATATTAAAATGCTCATCCTGTCTCTTGTCAGCGGCGTCATGGCGCCTTTGCCGGTCTCGTCTTCGGCTCATTTTGCCCTCTTGTCCAATGTGATGAACTTTTCGGGCGATGAGAGAATGCTGGGCTTTTATTCTTCTGTTTTCGGCCTGACATTTTCTGTGGTCATCTTTATTTTCCTGCGCAAGATCTATGCCAAAGGCATCAGTGCGATTTTTACCTCAACGAAAAGTGAAAAGGGCAGTCAGCTCAAGCCTTACCGGTCGGTCATGAAGAATATTCTTCTCTCACTGCTTCCGATGATCTTGCTGTTTATTCCCGTGTCTCTGGAAGAGCCGGTTCTGCTGATTGACTATTTCGATAAGTTTCTTCGGGGCAATTCTCTTTTTCTCGTTGCCTTTGCCTGCATCATCAACGCACTGATTCTTGTAATTGCCATCTGGTACGCCAAAAATGCTGACAACCGACCCAAGCGCGTTTCCGGAACGGGCACGGCCATGAGAATGTCTTTTTATCAGCTTGTCAGCTATGTGATACCCGGATTCTCTCATGTTTCCTCGGGCTGTGTGAATATGCTCATCTGCGACATTCATCCCAGAGTGATCATGCGTGAGATTTATCTGTATGTTGCGCCGCAGATGTTTGCGGTTAATCTGGTGAGAATGATACGCTACATTGTGACCGATATCATCGTGGATCCCATCACGCTGGCCGTGGCTGTGGTTGCTTTCGGAATCGTATGCGCCGTGACGGTGCATCTCTCCGGAAGATTTAACATGAAAAATTATCTCGGCTTTTTCTGCGTCTATTCCGTCATTCTCGGTCTCGGCTCAGCTCTTACCACATTTATCAATTAACTCTAAGGGAGAAAGCATAAACAATGGCTAACACAAAAAAAAACACATCATCGGGCAAAGGCTCGGCCTCCAAAAAGAAGACCGCCTCTGCCTCAAAAAAAGGAAAAAGCACGGCGGCCAAGAAA
>JAQXMV010000166.1 GCA_029013165.1 Oscillospiraceae bacterium
CTTGATGAGCTGGCGAAGCTGCTGGGGCTTTCCAAAACACCGGAATACATTGAATCATACGATATTTCACACACTGCCGGAAGCGACAATGTTGCCGGTATGGTGGTTTTTAAGAATGCAAAGCCGTACCGAAGCGCTTACAGGCGGTTCGCCATCAAGGGCTTCGAGGGTCAGGATGATTACGGCTCCATGCGAGAAGTCATTTCAAGGAGGTTAAACAGATATATTGAACAACAGGAAAGCGGTGAAGGATTTGGCAGGCTGCCGGATCTGATCCTCCTTGACGGCGGACAGGGACAGGTCAATGCCGTAAAGCCCGTGATTGAGGCTTTCGGTCTGGATATACCGGTGTTCGGCATGGTCAAGGACAGCAAGCACAGAACAAGGGCGATCGCCGACGGCGGAGCAGAAATATCCATCAGCGCAGGGCGAAGCGTTTTTACACTTGTTTCCTCCATTCAGGAGGAGGTTCACCGCTACGCGATTTCCTACCACAAGAAAAAACATGAAAAAAGTGCTCTTGCCATGGCTTTGACGGAAATAGAGGGCATAGGAGAAAAAAAGGCAACAGCTTTGCTGATGAATTTCAAAACGGTGAAAAAAATCAGAGAAGCGTCGCCGGAGGCTCTCGCCGCCGTCAAAGGTATCAGCCGGAAAGACGCAGAAAACATTTACACTCATTTCCATTCAGCCGAATAGGCAAAAACAATAATACCAGGAGAAAGAGGGACGGCTATTATGTTGAAAATAGGTGCAAATCTAAAGAGAATCAGACAGGAACACAAACTGACGCAAAGAGATATCGGTACGGTGCTTGGCATAGACAGAAGCGCCTATACCTTTTATGAGACAAACAATACAAACCCATCGCTGGAAACGATCGCGAAGCTGGCAGATATTTATGATGTCACCGTGGGCTATCTGTTGGGCGTGGAGGAAAACCATCCGGAGCTAAAGAAAAGATCCGAGGAGCTGGCCGTCGCTGAAAGCAATCCCTCGCCTCTTGCTTATCTGAAAAAAGACGAACAGCTTTTGCTGATGAGCTACCGTATCCTCAGTGACGAACAGAAAGAAAAAGCCATTGAGCTGATCCGAACGGGTCTTGTAGAAAAATGAACCACAGTTGAACCACAAGAGCACGATAATTTGTTAAAATCTCTTGACAAAAGTGAACACAAATTATATACTTGAATTACCAAATGAATAAGGAGGTAATACTATGAAGAAGTTTCTTGCTCTTGTGCTTGCACTTATCATGACCTTCTCCCTTGCTACAGTCGGTTTTGCCGCTGACGCAGAGACTCCTGCCGATACAGCTACAACGGTAGCTGCTGATGCAGAGGAAGAAGCAGGCGCACTTGATTGGCTCCTTGATCTTCCTTTCTGGACGGTCGGACCGGCTCTCAAGTTCGCTTCCATCGCTCTGAAGCTCGTTAAGGTTTTTGTTAAGATCGCAATGATCTTCGGCATCATTGATTCTGATGCTATTATTGATCAGATCGTTGAAATGATCAAGAATGCCGAAGCTCCCGCAGAGACAACTGCAGCTGCTGTTCTTGCATAAGTAATGTTAACAAAAAAAGATAAAGCCGGCAACCTGCCGGCTTTGTTTTTTGTTCCTTTCCGCCGCCTTTATGTAAAATCCGACGGACTTTTGATATAGGGCAGATAGGCCGCATTCTGATAAACCCTCACATAATCCACCAGGAAATCGCCGCCCGTGAATGATCCGAGCTTCTGACCGTAAGGGCCGTTGGTGCTGCCCGGTCTGATCTCATTGGTGAAACGGACAAAGGCCGGAACCTTGGAAACACCGCCGAAATCACTGGCCCAGGTGGCGACGCCGTCAATGTAGAAAACATATTCTTCCGGCGTCCATTTCAGCGCAAAGGTATGATATCCCTCATAGAGATCGCTGTCGGTTTTGTGGATGGTATCCATGCAGCGGTGATCGTTTTCATAACCGTCATAGTGCAGGGCATGCCCCATGGAATAATGATCCGTGTTATAAAAGGAGGACTCAAAAATGTCGATTTCCGTACCGTCCTCGCCTTTGTTTCCGATGTTGCTGATCGACGGGCTCTGCAGCCAGAAAGCAGCCCACATTCCGCCGGATTGCGGCAGCTTGACTCTTGCCTCATAATAACCGAAAGCCTGGGCAAAGAGAAGCTGGCTCTTGCCGTCGACCATTCGCCGGGTTTCGATTCCACCGGTGAAATCGCCCTCGGTGACACCGCAGACACGGCAGTCGACGCCTGTCAGGTGGGCGGCACTGATCACGGCATTGCCGCCGCTGAAGCTAACCATATTGTCGCACCAGTATTCGGTTTTCCTCAGACCGTGGGGTGAACAGGTGAAATAGTCAGGCATGGACTCCCCATCGAAGTCCTCGCTGAGGGTGATATACCAGCCGGCGCTGTTGGCATTTTCTTCGCCCGTGCCGGCGTCACTGAGTTTCGGCAGACTGATGTCAAATTTGCTGCGCCATTCATCGCCGGTGTCCCGTTGATACTCTTTCTCCAGCCAGTCATTATCCTCGCCGCCGGTAAATATTCGCTTGATCACGGCAAATATCTTTTGGAAAAACGAGATGATTTTTTGCAGCAGCGTCAGCGGACTTTCCTCTTGTGCGGCGGTTGCCGTGTCGGCGGCCAAGGCGCCGGCCGGTATCATGCCCGCCGTCAGGATCATGACCAGCAGCAGTGCTATGATTTTTCTTAGTTTTCTTTTCATGGGTGATACTCCTTCCTCAGGAATAGCCCCGGTTTCTGTTCAGGACAATTCCTGATATCATTATACTATTCAGAGGGTTTTTTTTCAATATTTAACTATCTTGAAAAGATCCGAACTTTTTGGGCTATTTTGCACAAAAATTTTTATGAGATCCCCCTGAAAAAATAAACGGGCGTAATTGACAAATTACGCTTTTTTGTGTTACCATTAATCATCTTATTGTGAAAAGGGGAAGTTTAGATGAATATTGGTATTTACGGCTACGGAAACCTCGGCAGAGGGGTGGAAGACGCCATCAGGCGCAATCCGGATATGAGCCTTGCCGCAGTATTCACACGCAGAGATCCGCAGACTCTGTCCATTCATACGCCCGGCGTGCCTGTGGTGTCGGCTGAAGAGGTGCTCGACTGGAAAGACAGGATCGATGTGCTTGTTATCTGCGGAGGCAGTGCTACGGATCTGCCCGGTATGACTCCCGAACTGGCAAAGCACTTTAATGTCATTGACTCCTATGACAATCATTCCCAGATTCCGAAGCACTTTGAAAGCGTGGATAAGGCCGCCCTCGGCGGCAAAAAGACAGCTCTGATTTCCTGCGGCTGGGATCCCGGCATGTTTTCGCTGAACCGTCTTTATGCCGGTTGCATACTGCCCGACGGCAGTGACTATACTTTCTGGGGCAAGGGTGTGTCTCAGGGACATTCCGACGCGATACGCCGCATAGAGGGCGTTCTCGACGCCAGACAGTATACCGTTCCCGTGGAAGAGGCTGTGGAGCGCGTTAGAAAGGGCGAACAGCCGGACTTCACGGCAAGACAGAAGCACACCAGAGAGTGTTTCGTAGTTGCCGAGGAGGGCGCCGATCTGGAGAGAATACGCCGTGAAATCGTCACCATGCCCGCCTATTTTGAGCCTTATGACACCACGGTGACTTTCATCTCCATGGAAGAAATGAAAGCCAACCACAGCGAACTTCCCCACGGAGGCAGTGTCATTCGCACCGGCGCAACGGGACAGGACGACGGCCACAAGCAGGTCATTGAATATAAGCTGACCCTGGATTCCAACCCGGAGTTTACCGGCAGTGTTCTGGTGGCTTATGCCAGAGCTGTGGGCCGCATGGCGGCCAGAGGAGACTTCGGCTGCAAGAGCGTTTTTGATGTGGCTCCTGCCGATCTTTCCGTTCTGCCCAGAAGCGAACTGATCGCTCATATGCTGTAAAAATTTTTTGAGAGAAAGAATGATAGAATATGATATGTGAAAATATCGGAATCAACGAAAAGGGTCACCTGACCTTCGGCGGCGCGGACACGGCTGAGCTTGCTCAAAAGCACCAGACACCTCTATATCTCATGGACGAGGACCGTATCCGTCACAACTGCCGCGTTTATCTTGATGCCATGAAAAAGTATTTCGGAGAGGGCAGTCTGCCTCTTTATGCCAGCAAGGCTGCCAGCTTCAAGAGAATATACGAAATCATGAAAGAGGAGGGCATGGGCGTGGATCTCGTGTCTTCCGGTGAGATCTGTACGGCACTGAAAGCGGGCTTCCCCATGGAAAACGCTTTTTTCCACGGCAACAACAAGACGGATTTTGACATCAATTACGCCATGGACGCCGGCGTCGGTTATTTCATGGTGGATAACATGGTCGAACTGGAGGCCATTGACACCTTTGCCGCCCGGAGAAATATCCGTCAGAAGGTCATTTTGAGACTTACACCGGGTATTGATCCCCACACCTATGCTGCCGTGGCTACCGGCAAGGTGGATTCCAAGTTCGGCATTGCCATCGAGACCGGTCAGGCAGAGGAGTTTGTCTGCAAGGCCATGCATTATAAAAATATCGAGCTCATGGGTTATCACTGCCATGTGGGCTCCCAGGTTTTCGATGAGGACGGAACTGTTTATCTGGACGCTTCGGAGATCATGCTCCGCTTTGCCGCCGATATGGCTCACCGTTACGGCCTGGAGGCAAAGATCCTCAATATGGGCGGCGGTTACGGTGTACGCTACAAGGAAAGCGATCCTTATATGGATATCGCCGGCAACATCAAGACCCTTTCCGAGCATATTAAAAAGCTCACCTGTGAGCTTGACATACCCATGCCGAGAATGCTCATGGAGCCCGGCAGAAGCATCGTTGCCGACGCGGGCATGACTCTGTATTCCGTGGGCACTCTCAAGGAAATCACCGGCTACAAAAACTATGTTTCCATTGACGGCGGCATGACGGACAACCCGAGATATGCTCTTTACGGCTCGGCTTACACCCTTTTCCTGGCCAACCGCATGAACGAGAGATCGGATTTCCTCTGTGATGTGGTGGGAAGATGCTGCGAAAGCGGTGACATTATTCAGCCCGGCGTCCTGATGCCCAAGCCGGTACGCGGCGATATCGTTGCCGTTTGTACCACAGGTGCTTATAACTATTCCATGGCTTCCAACTATAACCGTGTGCCGAGACCGCCCATCGTTATGCTCAGCGGCGGCAAGGATTATGTTGCCGTCAGACGGGAGAGCTATGAGGATCTCGTGGAAAGAGATGTCTGATTGAAGTAATTTTAAGTAAATAGGATGATATAAGTGTAACCCCCGTGCACAACAATGTGTACGGGGGTTACACGCTTGAAAAGCAGCTTTTCGCTGAGAAAAGGAAAGGGAGATATGGGTGAAATTCAGTTCTCGGCTTGGCAAAGCCATAACCGGATTTAATACATACGGCGAAGGCACTCCCCTCGATTTATTAAGTCATTTTTGGCTTAGATCTCGATGATCCCACAGAAAAGGGGAGTGCCCGCCGATGATCAGAAGCCGCCTCCGCCATGGGTTTCACCGGAGGAAGATGTATGGGTAGAGGAGCCTCCTGAACCGGAACCGGTTTCTTTGGGACGGACGCGCCGGTCAACATGGGAATAGAGGAAATATTCACTTGAATCGGTAACGCGCATGCTGTCCCTGTCAATATATTCTGAGGCGGTGGGTTTTGCCCGGACGGTGTTCAGCTTTCTTTTTATGCTGCGCGTCACAAGCAAAGCGACAAGAAAACCTGACACGAGGGCAACCAGAAGGGCGCCGCCCACGGGGAAATCGCCTTTCGGCAAATTGCCGGTATCATATGAAAGGCTGTCTCGACCATGAAGTCTGCAAACAGCCGGAAGAGAACACCTGTGGTATGATTGCCATCAGTGTTTATTGCTTGAAAGCAAACGGAAAACCGACAGAGAATCCGGGTTGTGCGATTGACTTTCCTCCTTTTGTGGGATCATGTGTCGCTCAAGGTCAAATATTCATAAAAAAGTGGCAATTCCCCTTGCAATGACACAGTAAAAAAGGTATTATATTGTTGAACAAATAATATTTCAGGAGGCGGTTATGAACACATTTTGTTTTTCCGGAGAAGCGGAGAAAAAATATGCCCTTGCTTGCCTTGAATTTGCAAAGAGGCTGGGGCTGATTGACGACAGCAGTTTGGATGCCGTTGCGTTAAGGTGCCAAGCAGAAAACGCGAAACGAAAACAAATGCTCGAAAAAGGTGAAATCGTTTACGGCTTAAAGGCGTTTCCTTTATCTGTGTATCTCGATTATGAGCTCACAAGGTTCAAACTCGATTTTGCAAGCGAAAAAGACCCAATAAAAAAGAATTATTCCTACACGCCGATATCGAAAAAGGAAAAGAAAGCCTACTATAAAAACAACCGTGATCTTTTCACGAGATACAATGGCGATAAATTTCGTTTCAGTGAAGTTGATATGATTATCGAAAAAAAATTAAGAGAGGAGCAGTATGAAGATGAAATCAACAACATATTATGTAAGCTCTCTTAATGGAAATGATCAAAATGACGGAATGAGCGAAAAAACGCCCTTCCTTTCCCTTGAAAAAATCAATCAGACCGGGATCTGTCCCGGTGACAAAATCCTCCTTGAAAAAGGTTCGGTATTTTGCGGAGAATATCTGCATCTGAAAAACTGCGGAGATATTAACGGCGAAGTCATAGAGATAGCCTCCTATGGGGAGGGCGACCGTATGCCCCGTATCGAGACCAAAGGTACCGGCGTATGGTATCAGGATTACGGCACTGTCCTTGATAATGCCTGCCATTTGTATAAAGGAGATGTTTCTTCGGCCGTTTTGCTTTACGACTGTGAGAATATTACGATCCGGGATATTGAAATCACAAATCAGGACGACGAAAAATCTCCTGAAGAATATTCGGCACCCCATAAAATGAACAGAACCGGCGTGGCTGTCGTGGCGCAAAACAGAGGCACCCTTCACAATATCACCGTTGATAACCTTTTTGTTCACGATGTCAACGGCAATGTTTATAACAAGCACATGAATAACGGCGGTATCTATATGACCTGTCTGAAGCCGGAGGACGAAAGCAAAACCGGCGTTGCCAGATATGACGGCGTAACGGTGAAAAACTGTTATGTGAAAAGAGCAAGCCGATGGGGAATCGCCGTAGGCTACACTTACCGGCATAAAGAATTCGCCACGAAAGTGCTGGCAGAAGAACCTTTCAGAAAATACGGCAACGAAAACATTGTCATTTGCGGCAACTATGTGAAGATGGCCGGCGGCGATGCCATTACGCCCATGTATGCGCTGGAGCCTTTGGTTGAGCATAATATTTCAGATAGCTGTGCCGGCGAAATGAACGACCGTTTTTACCGCTATCCCGAAAAGAGAATGGGAAAGGTTGCGGCTGCGATCTGGCCCTGGAAATGTAAAAATGCCCTTTTCCGTTTTAATGAGGCCGTTGACACCAAGCTCAATCAGGACGGTATGGCTTATGATGCGGATTCCGGCGACGGTACGGTTTATGAGCGTAACTATTCACGGCTCAATGAGGGCGGTTGTGTGATGTTCTGTCTGCAGGAGGCCATACATAACACCTTTACCGACAATGTCAGTTATGACGACCTCGGCGGCACCATCAGCCCGGTCAGCAATCCTGACGCCTATATTGCAAACAATCGTTTCTTTGTCAGAAAGGGCGTTCCTTTTAAACGCAAAAGAATGCGCAACGGCAAGGTGACGCTGAAGAACAACGAAATTATCATCATCGACAAATAAAAGAGAGGTTATTTTATGGCGAAAAGAAAAGGTAGAGTTACCATTCCGACAGATATGGATGTGATCAAAGAAACCCTTGACATTATGGATATCTGGGGCGCAGACGCGATCCGCGACTGTGACGGTACTGAGTTTCCGCAGGAATTAAAGGACGCAGGCGGAAAGGTTTATGCAACCTATTACACCACCCGTAAGGACAACGAATGGGCAAAGGCAAATCCGGACGAAGTGCAGCAGATGTATATTATGACCCCGTTTCACACCGCAACGGAGGAAACGCTTGAAATTCATCTGATGGATCATCTTTATCCCGATATGCTCAAGGTCAATAGCCGTGACGATATCACCAAGTGGTGGGAGGTTATGGATCGCACGACAGGTGAGCCCGTGCCCACAGACCGCTGGTCCTATCATGAAGAAAGCGGTAATGTTGTCATCAGCACAAAGCCTTTTCATGAATACACGGTCAGCTTTCTGGCTTATATCATGTGGGATCCCGTGCACATGTATAATGCCGTTGTGAACAAATGGGATATTGAACCGCAGATCACCTTTGATGTCCGTCAGCCCAAAACAAGGGCGCACTCGATGAAAAGACTGCGTAAATTTCTCGAGACGCATGAATATGTCGATGTTGTCAGATTTACCACTTTCTTCCATCAGTTTACCCTTGTATTTGACGAGCTGGCGAGAGAAAAATTTGTTGACTGGTACGGATACACCGCTTCGGTCAGCCCTTATATTTTAGAGCAGTTTGAAAAAGAGGTCGGCTATGCCTTTCGTCCGGAATTCATTATTGATCAGGGCTATATGAACAATACCTACCGCGTTCCCTCCAAAGAGTTCAAGGACTTTCAGACTTTTCAGAGGCGCGAAGTAGCAAAGCTCGCCAAAGAAATGGTCGATATCGTTCATGAATACGGCAAAGAGGCTATGATGTTTATGGGCGATCACTGGATAGGTATGGAGCCGTTTATGGAGGAGTTCAGCTCAATCGGTCTTGACGCTGTCGTCGGCAGTGTCGGCAACGGCGCAACGCTTCGCCTTTTCAGCGATATCAAGGGCGTCAAATACACCGAGGGCAGATTTTTACCCTAT
>JAQXMV010000167.1 GCA_029013165.1 Oscillospiraceae bacterium
CGATATTACACTTTATAATTAGAGTGCACGGTGGTATAATAAAAGCAAATTTTTTAGGAGGCGTGAACTATGTTCAATGCAGAAAAAGTCACAAACGCTGCCGTGGAATGGATCAGAAACTGGTTTGAGGAAAACGGTAAGGGCTGCAACGCCGTCATCGGAATTTCCGGAGGCAAAGATTCCAGCTGTGTTGCCGCACTGTGTGTGAAAGCCCTCGGAAAAGACCGGGTATACGGTATTCTCATGCCCAACGGCGTGCAAAGCGACATTGACGATTCCAAGCTTTTAGTGGAACATCTGGGTATCAGGCACTATGTATGCAACATTGCCGAAAGCTACAAGGCCACCATGGAAAGCCTGAAGCAAAGCGGCATTGAAATCAGCGAGCAGACCCGAATCAATCTGGCTCCCCGGCTCAGAATGGCCACCCTTTACGCCTTCTCCCAGTCACTGAACGGCCGAGTGGCAAATACCTGCAATCTTTCCGAGGATTGGGTCGGTTATTCCACCCGTTACGGTGACGCGGCAGGCGACTTTTCGCCCCTGGCCGGCCTCACGGTTCAGGAGGTCATCGCGGTGGGCAAATATCTCGGTCTGCCTTTGTGCCTGGCAGAGAAAACGCCCTCAGACGGTCTCTGCGGTCAGAGCGACGAGGACAAGCTGGGATTTACTTATGCTCTTCTGGACAAATACATCAGAACCGGCGAATGTGCGGACAAAGACCTGAAAGACAAGATCGACCGTTTCAACAAACTCAACGCCTTTAAGCTCAAACCGATTCCCGGATTTTTCCCTGACAAAGAACTGTTATAATCAAAAACTGACCCCGGCAATGCATAGCATCCGGGGTCTATTTCATATTTCGTTGAGATCATAGGGCGTCCGCTGATAAACGAAGTAATTCAGCCAGTTGGTGAACATCAGTGTGCCCACATTTCGCCAGGTGATGATCGGTTTTTTCGTCGGATCGTCATCGGGAAAATAGTTATAGGGAATCTTGATATCCAGTCCCTTTGCCTTGTCGCGGAAATACTCTTTGGCAAGGGTGTCGGCGTCATATTCCGAGTGTCCCGTGGCATAAAAATTACGGCACTCCAGATCGGATATCAGATGGATGCCGGCCTGCTCGGAATAGGAAAGGATCTGCAGGTCACGGCAGAGAGCCACATCGTTAAAGCTGATATCCGTATGGCGGGAATGGGGAACATAGAAACATTCATCAAAGCCTCTCATCAGCGGATGATAGAGATCCAGAGGGCGGTGGGGAAAAACGCCGAACATTTTTTCCGGCAGAACATGCTTTTGAATACCGTAATGATAATACAG
The DNA here is from genome assembly GCA_029013165.1 of Oscillospiraceae bacterium. Classification (GTDB taxonomy): domain Bacteria; phylum Bacillota; class Clostridia; order Oscillospirales; family Acutalibacteraceae; genus UBA6857. The sequence continues at coordinate 1,327 of JAQXMV010000167.1, forward strand.
TCCTGCCTGAGCACCCCAGCAGATATGAAAAGTGGAGTAGACATTGGTCTTGGACCATTCAAAGATGCGGCACAGCTCCGGCCAATAATCCACCTCTTCAAATTCCAGCAGTTCCACGGGAGCACCGGTGATAATCATACCGTCATATTTCCTGTCCTTGATTTCGTCAAAGGTATAGTAAAACTTATTCAGGTGAAGCTGGGAGGTGTTTTTCGACTTGTGAGATGCCGTCTGCAGAAACTCCACATCCACCTGCAGCGGTGTATTACTCATCAGCCGCAGAAGCTGGGTCTCCGTTTCAATCTTCGTCGGCATGAGATTTAATATCAGTATTTTCAGCGGTCTGATATCCTGACTCTGGGCCCTGGACTCGGTCATAACAAATATATTTTCCCTTTCCAGCGATTCTTTCGCCGGTAGCCGGTCATCTATTTTGATAGGCATCTTGTCACCTTCCTATTCATAATGTCGCAATACAGTATAGCAAAGAACAGAGTTTTTTTCAATAGGCGGCGAAAAAAAGCAAACAGAAAACAGTGAGTTTCGCGACAATCAACAGCAGTGCATAATTATTTTTCAATTATATATTGACTATTGTCAGAATATAGTTTAAAATATAAGTAACCAAATTTAACCGATAGGAGGTTTACAAAGATATGAAAAAGACATTCAAAAAAGTTCTTTCCCTCATTCTTGTCGTCATGATGCTTATGTCTGTCACAGCGGTTGCTTTCTCGTCCTTTGCTTCAGCTGAGGATGTAACGGCAACAACGGTTTCAGACGATAACCTTGCTGATGACGAGATCCCCGATGAAGGCGAGGCCGGCCCCCATAAATCCTTTATTCAGCTCTTCATCGAGTTCTTCAAGGAGATCGGCAGCTTTTTAAAGTATATCTTCTATGATATATTCCTTGGCAAAATGCCGTAATGAAAAGTGGTTTTCAAGCTTTGCTCCTCGCCTATCGGCGGGGAGCTTTTTTTACGGCTGCCATTTCCAATAAATCCGTTCTCCGACTGCAATATGAGCATTCACCAAAAGGTTGAAATTGTCAACAATTTATGCTATAATATGGTATTAAAATTTTCCAAGTGCCGGGAGTGTTACTTTTGACGAAGAAAAAAGAAAATATCAGGAATTTTTCTATTATTGCCCATATAGACCACGGCAAATCCACCCTAGCCGACCGACTGCTTGAACTGACGGACTCCGTGGCCAAACGGGATATGTCCGCCCAGATCCTCGACGACATGGATCTGGAAAGAGAGAGAGGCATCACCATCAAGGCCCATGCCGTCAAACTGGATTATAAAGCCAGCGACGGTGAAATCTATGAACTCAACCTCATTGATACGCCGGGTCATGTGGACTTCAATTATGAGGTCTCCCGTTCCCTGGCTGCCTGTGAGGGGGCCATTCTCATTGTCGACGCCTCTCAGGGCATTGAGGCGCAAACCCTTGCCAATACCTATCTTGCGCTGGATCATGATCTGGAGCTTGTCCCCGTCATCAACAAAATAGACCTGCCTGCGGCTGAGCCTGACCGAGTTGCCGCCGAGGTGGAAGAGATTATCGGCCTCGACTGCTCCCACGCGCCGAGAGTTTCCGCGAAAACCGGAGAGAATGTGCAGCAGGTGCTGGAGAGAATCGTATCGGATATCCCCTGCCCCAAGGAGGCTGACGACAGCAAACCCCTGAAAGCACTGATCTTTGACTCGATATATGATAATTATAAAGGCGTTATTGTCTATGTCCGCGTGATGGACGGCACCCTGAAAGCCGGCGAAACCATGCGCATGATGGCCACCGGAGCAGAATTTACCGTTGTGGAAGTCGGTTATATGCGCGCCACCGGTCTTGAGCCCTGCTCTGAGCTTTCCGCAGGAGAGGTAGGCTACATTACGGCTTCCATCAAAACCGTCCGTGACGCGAAGGTCGGCGACACGGTGACAAAGGTGCAAAACCCTGCCTCTGAGCCTCTTCCCGGCTACCGCAAGGTCAATCCCATGGTCTACTGCGGTGTATATCCCGCCGACGGCGCAGACTATGAGGCCCTGCGTGACGCACTGGAGAAGCTTCAACTGAATGACGCCTCCCTCTCCTATGAGCCGGAGACATCAGGCGCGCTGGGCTTTGGCTTCCGCTGCGGTTTTCTGGGACTGCTCCACCTGGAGATCATTCAAGAAAGACTGGAAAGAGAGTATAACCTAGATCTTGTGACCACGGTACCCAGCGTCGTTTATAAAATTCACCTCACCGACGGCAGTGTCGTGGAAATTGACAATCCCACCCACTATCCCGATCAGGGACAGATCGACTACTGCGAAGAGCCTATCACCAACGCCCATATCTATTCTCCCTCGGAATATGTGGGCGCGATTATGGATCTCTGTCAGGACAGACGCGGTGTTTTCAAGGACATGAAGTATATCACCACCGACCGAGTTGATATTCACTATGAGCTGCCCCTCAATGAAATTATCTATGATTTCTTTGACGCGCTGAAATCCCGCACAAGAGGTTATGCCTCTTTTGATTATGAAATCTTTGAATACAGAAGATCTTCCCTGCAGAAAGTCGATGTTCTGCTCAACGGCGATGTCATTGACGCCCTGAGCTTCATTATTCACTCAGAAAAAGCCATGGGCAGAGCCAGAAAGATCGCCGAAAAGCTGAAAGTACACATACCCAGACAAATGTTTGAAATCCCCATACAGGTAGCCATCGGCAGCAAAGTCATCGCCCGTGAAACCGTCAAGGCCATGCGGAAAGATGTTCTGGCCAAATGCTATGGCGGTGACATCACACGAAAGAAAAAGCTCCTCGAAAAACAGAAAGAGGGCAAAAAGCGTATGCGCCAGTTCGGTACCGTCGAAGTACCACAGGAGGCATTCATGGCCGTTCTCAAGCTCGATGACGACACATAATCGGCAATAACCCGGCCAAAAAAACATACAGTAACAATGTGACAGGATTGACAGCAATGACAGGACTCTATATCCACATTCCTTTCTGCGCAAGGAAATGCCCCTATTGTGACTTCTATTCCTTCGCAGGAACCGAAACTGAAAAAGACGATTATCTCAAAGCCGTTCTCGCTTGCCTGAAAAAATGGAGCAGCACCATCCACGAGCCCGTTGACACTGTATATTTCGGCGGCGGCACTCCGTCGGTTTTCGGCGGCGAAAGAATCACAGCGATTCTCGGCGGCATAAGAGAAAATTACGCCCTGGCCGGAGACGCTGAAATCACCGTCGAATGTAATCCCTCCAGTGTCAGCGACGATTTTTTCCGTGTTCTTCACCGACACGGAGTCAACCGACTGTCCATGGGACTTCAGTCGGCTGTGGATTCCGAGCGTCTGCGTTTAGGCCGCACCAGTTCAGCCGCACAGGTGGAGTCGGCAGTCAAAGCCGCCAAGAAAGTGGGTTTTCGCAACATATCTCTTGATGTCATGCTGGGTGTTCCGGGGCAAAAAAAAGAAAGTCTACGGGAAACACTTGACTTTCTTCTGAAACTCGATATCCCCCACATCAGCGCCTATATGCTGAAAATTGAGGAGGGAACCACCTTTCACAAGCTGCAAAACTGTCTGAGTTTGCCTGACGAGGATACCGTTTGCGATTTCTATTTACAGACGGCGCAAAAGCTGAAAGACGCCGGCTATCATCACTATGAAATATCCAACTTTGCCCGGGAGGGCTTTGAGAGCCGGCATAATCTTCGCTACTGGAAAGGCGAGGATTATCTTGGCATCGGCCCCTCTGCCCACTCTTTTCTCGGCGGCAAACGCTTCTTTTACCAGCGGGATTTTCAGGCGTTTCTTGCCGGCGCAGAGCCAACTTATGACGGTGAGGGCGGAGACGAAGAAGAATACATCATGCTGCATCTCAGGCTCAGCAGCGGTCTGAATTTTACGGAATTTCAAAACAAATACGGAAAAGACATCAAAAATGAAATAACACAAAAAGCCAAGCCTTATCAGGACGCAGAATTGCTGACCTGTGACGAAGATGGAATAAGGCTGACCGAAAAAGGATTTCTCGTTTCAAACAGTATCATTGCTTCACTTATTTAGGAGGTAAACTATGGAATCTTTTGCACTGGTTCTTGCCGGAGGCGGCGCCAAAGGCGCCTATCAGCTCGGCGCATGGAAAGCACTGCGTGAGCTGGGCATACGCTTTGACGCTATTGCCGGTGTGTCTATCGGTTCGATCAACGGCGCACTCATAGCCGCCGGAGATTACAAAAAAGCATCGGAAATGTGGCACAGTGTCACCGTGGAACAGGGAGTGAAAATTAATGCCGAGCTTCCTGATCCCGAAAATCTTTTCGGCAGAAAAAACTGGGGTATTCTTTTCAAGGAATTTATCAAAAAAGGAGGCATTGACGCCTCCCCTGCCCGGGATTTTATCTCTCAGTTTATTGATGAAAACAAGGTTCGTGCCAGCGGTATCCCCTTTGGCATCGTGACGGTGCAGATCACCCAGGGCGTAACGCCTCTCGAGCTTTTCTGCGAGGACATTCCCCAGGGAGAACTGGTTGATTATCTGCTGGCTTCGTCGAATATTCCCCTGGCCACCAACATCGGCCCCGAGGGAGAAAAATTTCTCGACGGCGGTGTTTATGACAATACGCCGGTCATGACCCTGAAAAAGCGTGGTTATAACAAGCTGATCGTTGTTGACATCTCCAACATAAAAGGCGTGGCGCACAATCTGGATTTTCAGAATTCGCAGGTGGTTTATATCCGCCCCTACGATATCGACGATCTGGGAGCCGCCTTTGATTTTGACGATGAGACCATTGACCGGCGCATTGAGCTGGGGTATCTCGACACGCGCAAAGCCTTTTCCTGTCTTTCGGGAAAAATCTATTATTTCCCGCCGGAGGTTTTTCGCGCCATGGTGAAAAAATTCGGGCCTGACACGGTGGAGCAACTGGAAAACCTTGCTCATGAGCTGGCTCTGCCAAAGGCCAAGATCTATTCGCAGGAAGAATTCATCAGCGGCCTGAGAGAGCTTTATGACGCGGAGCTGAAAAAACAGGAAGAAAAAGAAAAAGAGCTCGAGGCAGAAAGCGACGGCCTGATGCTCAGCATAAAAAAGAAATTCATACAGAAAAGGAACTTCGACGATTTCATCGACGCCATTGCGATTCTGATGGATGAGATCGTGTGACGACAAGCGCGCCGCCTGCGAAAGCAG
>JAQXMV010000168.1 GCA_029013165.1 Oscillospiraceae bacterium
CTACGGTTATATCCAGTTTATTCCCTGCCTGCGCCCCATCGGTGACAGCAGTGAAAGTGAGCTTTATATGACCGGCGAGCAGTACGGCGAATTCCTGGTGCGGATCTTTAATCTCTATGTCAAGGATTTTGTCCGCGGCCATTATATCAGCGTGCGCCAGTTTGACAATTATGTCAGAATGTATCTCGGTCAGAAGCCCGAGCAGTGCGGTCTGATGGGTCACTGCTCCCATCAGTTCGTGGCCGAGGGTAACGGCAACATTTATCCCTGCGACTTCTATTGCACCGATGAATGGCTGCTGGGCAACATCATGGATATGACCCTGGAAGAAATGGCCAAAAGCAAAAAGGCCGAGGATTTTATCCGTGAGAGCCTTGCCGTGCCGGAAAAATGCAAAAAGTGCCGGTTTTATCCCATGTGCCGGGCCGGCGGCTGCAAGCGAAACCGCGAAAGTGCAGACTACTGCGCCTCCTATAAGCGCTTCTTCTCCGGCTGTCTGCCGCTTTTCCGTGTTTTCGCTCAAGGGAAAAAGTGATTTTCATGGACACAGCCCCTGTGCTGTGTCCATCAGAATTTTTGAGACGCCGAAAAAAAGAGTTGAAAAACCGTAAAGAATTGTTAATACATTCTCACTTCTTTGGTGGTATAATTCTGCCTTAGACCGACACAGACACAAGGGAGCTGATTGTTATGCCGCACCGCCGCACTGCTGTGGTGATTAATTTAGACGCTATCGAGCATAATGTGAAAAATATAAAAAACAAAATAGGCAGCCATACGAAGCTGCTGAGCGTGATCAAGGCCGACGCCTATGGCTGCGGAGCTGTTGAGATTGCCCGTGCCGTTGGTGAAAGCTGTGACTTTTTCGGCGTTGCCACCATCGAGGAGGCACTGGAAATCAAGCGTGCCGGTATCGACACACCGGTGCTTGTTTTGGGCAGAACCGATCCCTATTATTTTGACCTTGCGGTCGAGCATGATATCCGCACTTCCATTTTCCGCAAAGAAGATGCCGCCGCCCTTTCGCAGGCGGCGCAGAGAGCCGGCAAGATGACGGACTTTCATTTCGCCCTTGACACCGGCATGAGCCGCATCGGCTTTCAGGTCAGCGAAGCTGACGCCGATATCTGCAAGGAAATCTGTGAAATGCCTATGCTTCGTGCCGAGGGAATTTACTCTCACTTCGCCACGGCGGACGAAGAGGATCTGACCAAGGCTGCTGCCCAGAGAGAAGCCTTTATCCGCTTTTGTGCCATGCTCGAAAGCAGAGGTGTGTCCGTGCCGATGAAGCATCTCAATAATTCTGCGGCCATTATGAATTTTTCCGAGCATTTTGACATGGTCAGGGCGGGCATTATCCTTTACGGAATGTATCCCAGCCCGGAGGTCGACCAGAGCCTTTTGGACATTCAGCCGGCGCTTTCCTGGATCAGCAGCGTCTCTCATCTCAAAAAGCTGGAAAAAGGCAGAGAGATCAGCTACGGCGGCACCTATGTGACAGACAGTGAGCGCATGATCGCCACGGTTCCCGTGGGCTATGCCGACGGATATCCCCGCTGTCTTTCCAATATCGGCGAAGTCCTCATCTGCGGCAAAAGAGCGCCCATTGTCGGACGGGTGTGCATGGATCAGTTTATGATTGATGTGACGGATATTCCCGGTGTTGCCGTCGGCAGCAAAGTGACCCTGGTGGGCTTCGACGGCGAGGAGCATCTTTCCATGGAAGAGGTTGCCGACAAGGCGCACAGCTTCAATTATGAGCTTTCATGCCGTTTGGCGCGCCGTGTACCGAGGATTTATACCCGCGGCGGCAAAGAAGTCAAAGAGGTTTCTTATATTTGAATATATAAATAAAAAAATCAGAGGCACGGCTGTGTCTCTGATTTTTTACACTTCGCGGTATCACAAACGGATCACCGTATTGTTTTCGTCTATGCCGTCGCTTCTGCCGAGGCTTTCTAGAAGCATTTCGCTGAGATTCGGGCGGAAACCGTCTTTCTCCAGCTTGGCCTCCACGCGGCGGATGATGAAACCATACCGTTTGAGGACTTTTTTCAGTGCCTCATGGATCGGATGTCCTGCCGTGTAGATCTTTTCGCCGGAAAAGACATGAATGCCGATTTCCGAGATCAGATCCGTCAGCTTCCTTTCAGCGAGAGCAGGATCGATCCGGACGGCGGCCAAACGCGCAAGGGAACCGGCGGTCATGGTGTTGAA
>JAQXMV010000169.1 GCA_029013165.1 Oscillospiraceae bacterium
CTTCGGCAATCTCTATCTGAATTTCGGTCAAAAGGGCGCCCATGACAAATACACCAGAGATCTTGAGCTTGACTCGGCTTCTTCTATGGTCAGCTATGTCATCGGCAAAACCACCTATGTCCGTCACTATTTCATCAGCTATCCCGACAATGTCTTTGTGGGCAGAATTCTGGCCGAGGGCGAGGACGCCACGCTGGATCTGGACACCTACTTTGTCTCCGACCAGAAAGGCGAAAGCAAGGCTCAGGGCAACACCATCACCGTCTGCGGCCATGTCATGGCCAATGTCGGCACGGCGTCCGAAGCCGGTGCCGACCAAAACTCCATGAAATACGGCGGCGTGTTCCGCCTGATCCCCACCGAGGGTACGGCGACGGCAACGGAGGACGGACACATCAAGATCAAAAAAGCCAAGAGTGTTCTCATCATCGCTTCCCTTGCAACGGACTATATCAACGACTATCCTCATTATTTCAGCGGCGAGGATCCGCTGGCCAAAGCCATGGAGACTGTGGATAAGGCCGCGGAAAAATCCTTTGGCGAGCTTTACAGAACCCACCTTGCCGACTATAAGGCTCTTTATGACCGGGTTAAATTTACCCTGGGCGAGGAGGAAATTGTTCACACCACGGATTTCATGCTCCGGCGCTTTGAAAAGAAAGGGGAAAACAAGAGAAACCTGATCACGCTTTTGTTCCAGTATGCGCGCTATCTGCTCATCGCCAGCTCGAGAGAGGGCTCTCTGCCGGCCAATCTGCAGGGAATATGGAACGCGAAAAACGATCCGCCCTGGAGCAGTGACTATCATTTCAATGTCAATGTTCAGATGAACTACTGGGGCGCCTATGTTGCCGGTCTTGCGGAGACAGCTCTGCCCTATATTGACTTTGTCAACTCCCTGAGAAAACCGGGCCGTGTGGTGGCCAACAGAACCATGGGTATCGGCCAGGACAGACCCGACGGAGAAGCGGACTATGAAAAGCCCACCGGCTGGGTCATTCACACCATGGTCAACCCCTTGGGCTTCGTCGGCCCCGGCAGCAGCTGGCGATGGGGCTGGTCCCCCGCCAACGGCGCATGGGCACTGCAGAATATGTTCGACTATTATCTTTTCACCGGCGACACCGAAAAGCTCAGCCGTGACATCTATCCTGCTATGGCGGAAGCGGCAAGAATGTGGACGCAGCTTCTCATCGAGGATAAAAAGACCGGACGGCTGGTCTGCTCACCGGGCTTCTCTCCGGAGCACGGCCCCGTCGCCGCCGGCAACACCTATGATCAGTGCATCATCTATAATCTCTATGAAGACACCATAGCCGCCGCCAAGGCCCTGAAAGAGGCAGGCTATGAAGTTGACGATGAACTGGACAAAAAGCTGAAAGAACAAATTCTTCTGCTGAAGCCTCTGCATGTGGGCAAATGGGGTCAGCTCAAGGAATGGTACCATGAGGACAGCTTTTTCAGGCGCGGCTTTTTCGGCAAGGGCGTCGAGAAAAAGCACCGACACATTTCTCATCTGCTTGCCCTTTATCCTTTCCGTCAGATCAAGCCCGAAGATGAAGCACTCTCGAAAGCGGCACTGGTAACCCTTGAGGACAGAGGCTACAAGAGTACCGGTTGGGGTCTGGCCATCCGACTGCTGAGCTACGCCAGACTGCAGGAGGGCGATCGCTGTGACAAAATCATAGAAAACATCATCAAAACGGCGATCCTTAAGAACCTTTTCGGCACCCATCCGCCTTTCCAGATCGACGGAAACTTCGGCCTGATGGCCGGTATATGCGAAATGCTCCTGCAAAGTCATGCCGGCTATATCCATATTCTTCCTGCCCTGCCCTCATCATGGTTTGAGGGAGAGATCGACGGCATTCGTGCTCGCGGCAATTTTGAAGTCAGCATCGTCTGGAAAGACAGAAAGCTCAAAAGCGGCACGGTCAAGTCCCATCTCGGCGGAGAGTGCGCCATGAAATATGACGGCAAAATTATTCTCGTCACGGACGAAGAGGGCAACGAGGTCAAAACCGAATTCCAGGACGGTATCACCCGTTTCATGGCTGAAAAAGGCAAGACCTACAAATTCTCATAAAACGAAAATTCCCGCGCAGGCTTTCTCTGCGCGGGATCTTTATTATTTCACAGCGGGATATTCACTCAGAGATCGGAACTCATAGCCCTCAGCTCGTGCTTTATCAATGATTTCGCCGAGAGCCGCCGCATTATCACGGCTGACGCTGTGGAGCAATATTATCGCTCCGTCATGAAGTCGTGACATAACCTTTTCTATGGCATAGTCCTTGCCGCGAACCTTGTCGACATTCCAGTCGTCATAGGCCACCGACCAGAACACGCTCATATAGCCCAGAGACTGCACCGCGTCCAGCGCGCTTTCACTGTACTCACCGGCGGGGAAGCGGAAATATCTGGCGGCATAGCCGAAGTGTTCCCGGAGATAATTCTCGGTTTTCTCGATCTCCTGCGCCATTTTCTCACGGCTGATGGACGGGAACGAGGGATGGGTTGCCGAATGATTGCCCACAATATGTCCCTCTCTGATCATGCGGGCAATCAGGTTTTCTTCACGCTTGATGTGATCCAGTGTGCAAAAAAAAGCCGCTTTCACCTGCTTTTCTTTCAGCACATCCAGGATTTTCGAGGTCAGGTTTTCGTATTCATATCCGCAGTCAAAGGTCAGATACAACACCTTTCCCTCGCTGACCCTGTCGAGTGTCAGGGCTCCGTATTGATCAAAGGTATCCTGAAAGGTCACCACGGTATGATGGGGCTTTCCGTCGGAAGCCGGGCCGTGGGAATGAGACACTTTTTTCACCGACAGTCCCCGGGTATTACCGGGATCGCTGACGGTATAGCTCACCGGTTCCAGCGGAGCAAATCCCGAAAGGCTTTGGGCCTGAGGCTCTCCTGTAACGATCATGGCCGACGGCTTTTCACTGTCCTTTTGCTGAACCTGTGTGGACTGGATAATCTGCGGAGACTGTCTTTCTGCGGTGCTGCTTCCGATCTGACTGCCGGAGGTGTTTTCCGGCAGGGTTCCCTTTTTGCCGCAGGCGGTCAGGGTCAGGATCATCGCCGCCGACAGCAATAGGGCTGTTATTCTTTTCATGATAATCACCCTCTTTATCCTATGTAATCGGCAGGCTTTTGCCCACCGAAGTATCATCAATTTACTTGAACATATATTTGACGTCGCCCATGAGGCTTTCTATGCTCTTCATTGCCTTGCCGGCGGTTTTCTTTGCCCTTCGCTTCATGGATGAACCCGCCATTGCGCCTTTGATATAAGCGGAAGCTCCGCCCACAGCCATGCCTATTCCGACGCCAGTCATAATGCTCTTCATGGTGTTCATGATACACTACTCCCATAAAAAAATGTTCCTTTGCAAAGGACAGTAATATTTTTAATCTTTGGCGGCGGCTCTATGCCAGTAAAAAAGTGGCAGATATTTTGCCCAAAATTTGCATTTGCGCACCGCAGATGATATAATAATTCTCAGTCACTTTTTCAGCAAAAAGGAAGAGAAATTATGTCCCGAATCAATATTGTACTCGTTGAACCGCAAATACCACAGAACACCGGCAACATTGCCCGCACCTGCGCCGCCACCGGCGCGGCGCTGCACATCGTCAAGCCCATGGGCTTCACCGTCGACGACAAAAAGCTCAAGCGCGCCGGCCTCGACTACTGGCATTTGCTCGACATCACCTATTATGACGGCCTGCAGGATTTTTTTGAAAAAAACAAAGGCGGAAGCTATTATTATTTCTCCACCAAGGCGAAGAATGTTTTTTCCGATGTGACCTATGGGGAAAACCCCTATATTTTCTTCGGCAGAGAGGACGCAGGCCTCCCGGAAGAGCTGCTTCACGACAACCCTGCAAGCTGTGTACGTCTGCCCATGAGAAGTCCTGCCCGCAGTCTGAATCTTTCCAACACCGTGGCCGTAGCCGTCTATGAGATCCTGCGTCAGCAGGGATATCCGGGACTGCTTTGCGAGGGAAAGCTCACGAAATACGACTGGGAGTGAGGGGCACAAGAAAGCCTATTGATTATTCCGAGATATTATGGTATCATACTATCATTATCACCTGAAAGGGAGACAAACCATGAATAAAAATTTCACCCGTGAAGATACTATAAAAAAACTGGAAACCAATGTGAAATCGGCCGTTAGCTGCTTTGCGCTGGTAGGCATACTCGGTATTGTTTTTATCATTCGATATTTTATCAAAGGCGATTTAGATTTCTATTTCAGCCTATCTTTCACAGAGACCATGCTGTGGCTGAAAGATGATCTGATTCCCGGCACTATTGCCTATATCTTGTTAGGTGTTTTTCTCGTTCTCTATATTATTTTTGCCGCCCTGTCAGCCAAAAAACCGCAGTTTCTGAAAGGCTGTCTTGCCGTTTATCTGTTTGACTCTCTTTCGCTGATTGTCTCCATGCTGGTTTTGCAAGTCCGTCCGATTCCCTCCGACACCTATATTGATGTGATCATTCACGGTTTTGCTTTGGTATTCCTGATCGTGGGTATTATTTCCGAGAAAAAGCTGCGTGAAATGAAAGCAGAATGAAACGGATAACTGAAAAGAAAACTGCCGCCGGAAGAGAATTCCGGCGGCAATTTTTTTGCTCGCAATTACTTTATAATATTGTCGATATCCATACCGGCATAGGCGTTGAGCTCCGGACCGGCTATATTGCCGCTGAGATACTCATAATAGCCCTGGGCACCCACCATAGCCGCGTTGTCACCGCACAGAGACAGCTCCGGCAAAAACAGTCTGATATTTTTTCGGCGGCACATTTTTTCCACCATATCTCGGAGCACGGAATTGGCCGACACACCCCCGGCAAGAACCAGCGTGCCATAACCGAACTCGTCAATCGCCTTTTCCACCTTGCCGCACAAAACCGAGGCAACGGCATGCATGAAAGAGGCACCGAGATCTTCCGCGGAGATCTCCTCCCCCTTTTGCGAAGCGTTGTGAATGATATTGATGACGCTGGTCTTGAGACCCGAAAAGCTGAAATCATAGGGACAGCCCTCAACTCTCGGCGTAGGGAAATGATAAGCCGAGGGATTGCCCTTTCCGGCCAGTTTATCCAGATTCAGTCCGCCGGGATAGGGTATCCCCATGGTCCGCGCCGCCTTGTCAAGGGCTTCGCCGGCGGCGTCGTCCCGTGTCCTGCCCACAATATGAAAATCCGTATAATCCCTGACCTCGACCATCATGGTGTTTCCGCCGCTGACAACCAGGCAAAAAAAGGGCGGCTTCAGCTCCTGATGAGTCAGATAATTGGCGGCAATATGAGAGCGCAGATGATGAACCGGCACCAGCGGCTTTCCGGCTGCGAAGGCCAACGCCTTGGCATAGTTGACACCCACCAGTAGCGCACCGATGAGCCCCGGCGCATAAGTAACGGCCACAGCCTCGATGTCACTGAGACGGCACCCGGCTTTTTCCAGCGCCTCACGGACCACCTGACAGATGGCTTCCGCGTGTCTTCGTGATGCGATTTCCGGCGCCACGCCGCCGTAAATTTTATGCTCCGCCACCTGTGACGCCACAATGCTAGAGAGCACCTTTCTTCCGTCCTCCACCACGGCGGCGGCCGTCTCATCGCAGGAGGATTCAATTGCCAAAATTTTCATTTATTCTTCCCCGGGCTGATCTTCGCCCGTTCCTTTCTCGTTTTCAAAGATTTTCGTCATAATCAGAGCATTCTCTGTGGGAGCACTGTAAAAATTCTTACGCTCCCCGACTTTTTGATAGCCCCGTTTCTCATAGAGTGACTGTGCCGGCAGATTGCTGAGTCTGACCTCCAGACTGATAAAAGCACAGCCCTTATCTTGCGCGGAACTCTCGGCTTTCTCCAGGAGTTTTTGCGCAATTCCCTGCCGCCTGCAGTCCTCTTTTACGGCAAGGTTGGCGATGTAACACTCGTCGGCGGCTATATGCATACCGATATAACCCGCCGTGATTCCCGCTTTTTTCGCCACATAAAAGACAGCCGAGGCATTATCCAACTCCGCAGTCAGGGCATCAGCCGACCAGGGCTGAGAAAAACAGGCTTTCTCCATTTCGGCGATATCGGCAATATCTGGCTTACCCATGGGCAACACAAGAACACCCGAGAGCTTCTGCACCAGTGCGTCAAGGGCGCGATCCAGGGCGGCGGCACATTGCCGATAGACTTCTTCACTGCCGCCGTAAGGATCGGGGATACCTCCGCCAAGGACCAGCAGTCTTTCCCGGGGTACATAGGGCGCAAGACTCACCGCATGTCCCGGCGTCATGCAGACAAAAAGATCGTATTCGTCAAACATATAAGCGCTGATCCCTGCGGAACGGTGGATACTTAAATCAATTCCGTAGCTTTCCATGGCAAGGACGGCGCCGTCGCTGGCAGGCTCTCCCGAGAAAGCCCCGAGGCCGCAGCTACGGCAAAGGATATTCAGTTTTTTCTCACGGCACTTCTTTTCCATCAAGGCCTGCGCCATGGGACTGCGGCAGGTGTTGCCGGTGCATACAAACATTATCTTCATTTCAGTTTTCCTTTTTACCGGTTCGTTTTACCCCTATATAGTAAATCTTTTTCGACGAAAAGTAAATGCTTTTGCCCTATTTATTTTTTATTGCCGGATTGCGATAAATTTATGAACAATCAAAGGGAGACGGATATTTTGCTTTCATATTTCTCAAATTTAAATATATGCTGAAAAGAATAGGATATAATGTAAATACCAATATTTTCAGGAGGTAACCCTTATGAAGAAAATCATCGCCATTCTTCTCTCGTTGATCTTCATGTTCTCGAGTCTGGGTCTCGTCGGCTGTGCTTTTGACGATATCATTCCCGAGGATGAACCAATCGGCTACGGCATTATTTATAAGATGGACACTTTCAGCACTGTCAAAATTACGTATAAGCCCAAGCCTTCCATTTCATTCAAAAATCCCGGTACATACACCATCACCTCAGACACGCCTCTTTCCGTTGACTACCAGTTTGTCTGCTGGAAGCATTCCGAAACCGGCAAGCTCTACTATGCCGGCGACAAAATCTATGTAGACGGACAGATCGTGCTTGTTGCCGTTTGGGAGGAAAAGACAGATAATCATATCCGTCCCACGAGAGTTCTGCTGACGGCTCTGGAAACCCTGCGAAGAACCCTCGGTGCCTTCTTCGGCTTCTATCAGGTCATTGAGGACTTTGAGGAGGAATACTTCAGTACCACCGAGGCGCCGGAATATGTGACTTTCACACTGACCGGTGACAATGTGGTTCCCGTGCAAAAGAGCATGGCCGAATTCAAGAGCAATCCCACTCAGTATCAAATTGACCTGAAGGGCGTTGCCGACACCTATAACGGCAATGCCGAGCTGATCCATTTCACCCTCACCGGACCGGACGCGCCCCAGGGCGGTAATTATTCCGCGGAGATCAAGATCACTGATGAGATCAATGCTGACGGCAATCAGTTCATCATCTTCACTTTCACCGACGGCGTTCCCGCCCCCAAGACCGGTCAGATGATCACCTTTACCATTCCCAAGGGCTTCCTGGTTACGGCCGACGGCCGAGTCAACGAGGCTTACACCTGTGAAATGTTCACTACCCTTGAGCTGTAAAATCAGCCAGATAAAATTGAATATAATGGTTTGCGCTCCGAGGTTTCCCTCGGAGCGCCTTTTGCTTTAGAACCTCATCAGCAACCGCAGCCGTTGTCACAGCCACAATTATTGGAGCAGCAATTTGAACCGCCACAACCAAAGAGACCATTGCCGTCGCCACAGCACATGGATAAGATGAGCAGAATGATGATCCAGCTGCAGCAGCTGTTGCCGCCGAATATACCGTTGTTACACATTGTCTGACCTCCTTTCCTCTTTCATCATCATTATACGCACCAAGACAAAAGGTGTGACTGTATCATAAATTAAGAGTAGAAGGTCAAAACTATTCCTATCATCATTTCGGGAGGCAACCATGGAAAAGCATAGTTATTTACCCTACAGCGTAAAAATGGATACGGCACAAATGCAGCCGTCAAACCCGGCAGATCCTTTTTTTCCGCCGGAAAGGTCAAAAAGTCAAGAGCATCTCAGCCGCTTTGAAGCCGCTGTCAAGAAAAATGAAAATTCTCAAAACTTAACGAAAAACGAAGAAATCACGAGCTAAATTCAAAAATCAATGATCATCATTTCGTTTTTGACCTTTTTTGACCTTTGAATTGACGGCTGTTTCGTCTATAATATAAGCATAAAGGTCAAAGATAGTCAAAGTCAAATAAAGGAAGTGATGAAGATGAACCTTTCCAATGCAATTGCTCAGATGATCACCGATATGCTGGAGGATAAAAACGAGGTCGAAATCCAAAGAAACATCCTCGCACAAAATTTAGGCTGTGTTCCGAGTCAGATCAATTATGTGCTTTCCTCCCGTTTCACACCGGAGAGAGGCTACATGGTTGAGAGCCGCCGCGGCGGCGGCGGGTGCATTCGAATCACCCGCATCCGATACGACAAGAACACCCTGCTCATGCATGTTGTCAATTCCATCGGCAGCGATATTGATGAAGCCACCGCCAGAAGCCACCTTATGAATCTGGTCTGTCAGGAACTGATCTCCAAGCGCGACGGTGCCATCATGTTGGCCGCCATAAGCGACAATAATTTCCGAGGAATTCCACAGAATATCCGGGATGTTATCCGAGCCTCAATATTCAAACAGATGCTTCTGTCCATTATGCAATAAACATTGATACCTTAAGGAGGTAATAATTATGTTATGTCAAAACTGTAAAAAGAATGAAGCGACCACTCACATCAAAAGAGTCCTCAACGGTGAGGCAACACAGAGCCATCTCTGCTCGGCCTGTGCCCAGAGCCTCGGCTATAACAATCTTTTCGATGATTTCTCTCTGAATCTGCCCGGCCTTTTCTCCGGCTTCTTCGATGACACGGCCTTTGCCCTGGGCGAAAGCCGTCTCGACCGCTGCGAGGTATGCGGTTCCAGCTTCGATGACATCATCCGGGAAGGCACCGTCGGCTGCGCCAACTGCTATGAAAAATTCTACTCCAAGCTTTTGCCCTCGATCCAGCGTATCCACGGCAAGGTTAAGCACGCCGGAAAGCTTCCCTCGGTAAAGGCCGAAGCACCGAAGCCGGCAGAAGAAGCCAAGGTCACAGACCCCGTCAAAGAGCTGGAGGAAGAAATGGAAAAGGCCGTCAAGGAACAGAACTTTGAACGCGCCGCCATTATCAGAGACCAAATCAAGGAACTGAAAGGAGACAAATGATCATGAACTGGTACCAAAACACAGGAAACGAAGGAAACATCGTTCTCAGCACAAGAGTCAGACTGGCAAGAAACCTGAAGGATTATCCCTTCCCCTCCCGCCTGGACGGCGACGCAAGGAAAAAGATCGGCGCCGCAGTCAGAGACGCCCTGTCAGAAAACTACAGCGATCTCCGGTTCATTGATATGGCGACCCTTTCTCCGGCGCAGGCTGTATCTCTTGCCGAGAAGCACCTCATCAGCCCGGAATTTGCTTCCGACACCCTCGGCAGAACACTGCTGCTCTCCGAGCAGGAGGACATCAGCATCATGATCTGCGAAGAGGATCACATCAGAATTCAGATCATCTTCCCCGGCCTCTCTCTGGAAGAAGCCTACAAAAAGGCAGATGAAATTGACTGTCTGTTGGAAAAGAAGCTGGGCTATGCTTTTGACGAGCGTATCGGCTATCTGACCCAGTGTCCCACCAACCTCGGCACGGCCCTGCGGGCCTCGGTGATGCTTCACCTGCCGGCGCTGAACAAAAAAGGCGTCATGCGCCGTCTCTCCACCACCGTGGCCAAGCTGGGACTTACCCTGCGCGGTTATTACGGCGAGGGCAGCGAGGTAACGGGAGACATCTTCCAGCTCAGCAACCAGGTTACCCTCGGCATCAGCGAGGAAGCCGCCATTAAAAACCTCAGCTCCATTGCCATGCAGATCATCAATCAGGAGAAGCAGGCAAGGGAAGCCCTCATCAAAGATGAGGATTATGTTGACAGAATTTACCGTGCTTTCGGTATCATGAAGAGCGCATACAAACTCACCTCACAGGAACTGATGAACCTCATCTCCTATGTGAGAGTCGGCGCATCTCAGGGAATCCTCGATGTTTCCCCGGAGGTGCTGTCCACCCTCGGCGTTGAGCTTCAGCCGGCGACCATGAATGTCGCCTCCGGCAGGGCCATGTCTCAGACCGAGCGTGATCTTGCCAGGGCCCAGAGGGTCAGAGAGGCGCTCTCCTAAATAATATCAATAAGGCAACACCGGTAAAAGCATAGGCATGAAAAGGTGTTGCCTTCATTTCAGGAGGAATTACTATGTATAAATTCACGGGTTTCACAGAAAAAGCGAACCGCGCTTTAAATTCGGCCGTGGAGATTGCTGAAAACCTCGGCCATACCTATATCGGCAGTGAGCACTTGCTGGCCGGCCTTGTCCGGGAGGACAACGGCGTCGCCACCAGCGTGCTTTCTTCCAAGGGCGTCACCATTCAGGCCGTGGAGGAGGAAATCCGCCGCAGCGTGGGAGTGGGCATTCCCACGGTGCTGACACCGGATGACTTCACGCCGAGATGTAAGCATATTATCGAGCTTTCCGTTTCCATCGCTTCCCGGCAGAACGCCGGCTATGTAGGCACCGAGCATATCCTTGCGGCACTGATGAGCGAAGAGGAGTCCTGCGCCTGCTATATCCTCAGTCAGTTGGGCGTCAGTCCCTCGTCCATTGTCTCCGAGCTGGGCGGCGGCTCCTCGTCCAAGGGAGGCTTCTCCTCCTCCGGCAGAAAAAATCACGGACAAAATCAGAAAAGCTCTACCCCCACTTTGGATCAGTACGGTCAGGATCTGACGGCGAAAGCCAAGGCCAATGAGATCGACCCGGTCATCGGCAGGGAAAGCGAGATTGAAAGAGTGATTCAGATTCTTTCCCGAAGAACAAAGAACAACCCCTGTCTCATCGGTGAACCCGGCGTGGGCAAAACCGCCATTGCCGAGGGACTTGCGCTGAAGATCAGCCAGGGCGAGGTGCCGGAACTGCTGAAGAACAAGCGTGTCGTTTCCCTCGATCTGAC
Organism: Oscillospiraceae bacterium; assembly: GCA_029013165.1. Classification (GTDB taxonomy): domain Bacteria; phylum Bacillota; class Clostridia; order Oscillospirales; family Acutalibacteraceae; genus UBA6857. Next base: position 11,154 of record JAQXMV010000169.1, read on the forward strand.
CGGCATGGTTGCCGGCACGAAATACAGAGGCGACTTTGAGGAAAGAATCAAGACTTGCCTGGACGAGGTATCCAAGAGCAAGGATGTCATTCTCTTCATCGACGAGGTGCACAATCTCATCGGCACCGGCTCGGCCGAAGGCGCCGTCGACGCCGCCAACATTCTCAAGCCCGCCCTTGCGCGAAGCGAGATCCAGGTCATCGGTGCCACGACGCTTGCCGAATACCGGAAATACATCGAAAAGGACAGCGCCCTGGAAAGAAGATTTCAGCCCGTCAAGGTGGGTGAACCCAGTCAGGACGAAGCGGTAGAGATCCTGAAAGGTCTGCGAAACAAATACGAAGCTCATCACAAGGTCAAGATCACCGACGAAGCCATTGTGGCCGCCGTCAGAATGTCCTCACGGTATATCAACGACAGATATCTGCCTGACAAGGCCATCGACCTGATCGACGAAGCCTGCTCACGGGTACGCCTGCGTTCCTACACGGCGCCGCCCCAGATCAAGGATCTCGAGCAGCAGCTCAAGGAAGTGACCGAAGAAAAGGCCGCCGCCATCAGTTCTCAGGACTTTGAGGAAGCAGCGAAGCTGCGTGATAGAGAAAAAGAACTGATGAGCAAAATCACCGTTTCCCGCACCAACTGGAAAGAAGAGGCCTCCCATCAGGGCAGCGAAGTTGACGCCAGAGAAGTGGCTCAGGTGGTTTCCGGCTGGACGGGAATTCCCACCACGGAGCTGACACAGGAAGAGAGCCGCCGGCTTCTTGACATGGAAAAGGTGCTTCACGAAAGAATCGTCGGTCAGGACAAGGCCGTCAGTGCCATTGCCCGGGCCATCCGCCGCGGAAGAAGCGGCCTGAAAGACCCCAAGCGTCCCATGGGCTCCTTCATTTTCCTCGGCCCCACCGGTGTCGGCAAAACGGAGCTTTGCAAAGCCCTCGGTGCCGCCATGTTCGGTGACGAAAACGCGGTCATCCGTTTCGACATGAGCGAATTCATGGAAAAGCACAACGCCTCCCGTCTTGTCGGTTCCCCTCCGGGATATGTCGGCTATGAGGAGGGCGGCCAGCTCACAGAAAAAGTGAGAAGAAAGCCCTACAGCATTGTGCTCTTTGATGAGATCGAAAAAGCCCATCCCGATGTCTTCAATATGCTGCTACAGATTCTTGACGACGGTATTCTCACAGATTCTCAGGGCAGAAAGGTCGACTTCCGCAACACGGTCATCATCATGACCTCCAACCTCGGTGCCAAGCTCATTGCCGGCGAGGAAAAGCCCATCGGCTTCGGCGAAAAGACCAATCATCTCACGGACAGCGACATTCACGACGCCGTTATGGGCGAGCTGAAAAAGGCCTTCCGTCCGGAATTCCTCAACCGTATTGATGAGATTATCGTATTCAATCAGCTGAAGAAAGAGGAGATCCGTGAAATTGCCAAGCGTATGCTGAAAACGCTCTCCGACAGGCTGGCCGGCATGGAGATCGACATGTCCTTCAGCGACGAGATCGTCAACATGGTTGCCGACGAAGGTTTTGATCCCGTCTACGGTGCGCGTCCTCTGAGAAGAGCCATTCAGACCAAAATCGAAGACCGACTTTCCGAAGCCATGCTCGACGGTCAGGTCAAAGCCGGCGTGAAATATCTCTGCGACTGGCGTGACGGTGAGGTTTCCTTCCATGAGGCACAGGAAGCCCAAGCGTGACGGATTGACAATCAACCCCTTTCTATATAAATACACCGGGCGAAAGCGGCAAAGACTTTCGTCCGGTGTTTTTTGACGGGCAGTTGATTATTTTGGCTGTCATTCCCTATCATTTTCCGTGAGTTATGATATGCAAGCCGTAAAAATGGCGCGGTCTACACAGCGCCGCCTTAGGGTGAATAGAATAACCCTAACCGTCAAGTCCGTCTTTTACAACAAAAAATTTCTGCCCTTTTCACCGGGAACCCCCCGGCGAGGGTTTC
>JAQXMV010000170.1 GCA_029013165.1 Oscillospiraceae bacterium
CCGAAGCCGCCGGGCACGATGATTCCGTCCAGTCCCCTGAGCTTTTCCTCGACATTCTGTTCGGTAACGGATTCGGAATCAATCCAGTGGATATTCACATGGCTGTCCAGCTCATAGCCTGCATGGCGAAGCGCCTCCGCCACGGAAAGATAGGCGTCATGAAGCTGCACATATTTTCCCACCAGACCGATCTCCACCTCTTTGTTGCGGTTCTTGATCCTTTCCACCATCATTTCCCATTCTTTCAGGTCAGGCTCCGGCGCGTCGATATTCAGCTCGCGGCAGACCACGCTGGAAAAATTGGATTTTTCCAGCATCAGCGGCGCCTCATAGAGATTGGGCAATGTAATATTCTCAATGACGCAATCGGGTTTAACATTGCAGAAAAGGGATATTTTCTGGAAAATGCTGTCCTCCAAGGGCTCATCACAGCGCAGAACGATGATATTCGGATTGATACCCATTCCCTGCAGCTCCTTGACGGAATGCTGTGTAGGCTTGGATTTATGCTCCTCGGAGCCGTGCAGGTAAGGCACCAGCGTGACATGAATGAAAAGGCTGTTTTCCCTGCCGACTTCCAGGGAGATCTGTCTGACGGCCTCCAGGAACGGCTGGGACTCAATGTCACCGATGGTTCCGCCGATTTCCGTGATCACCACATCAGCGTCCGTCTTTTCGCCCACGCGATAAACAAACTCCTTGATCTCTGTGGTGATATGGGGAATCACCTGAACGGTGGAGCCGAGATATTCGCCCCGTCTCTCCTTGTTCAGGACATTCCAGTATACCTTTCCGGTGGTGAGGTTGGAATACTTATTCAAATCCTCATCAATAAATCTCTCGTAATGTCCGAGATCCAGATCCGTCTCAGCGCCGTCCTCGGTAACATAGACCTCGCCGTGCTGATAGGGACTCATGGTACCCGGATCAACATTGATATAAGGATCCAGCTTTTGGGAGGCGACCTTTAATCCTCTTGACTTGAGAAGTCTGCCGAGAGACGCTGCAGTGATTCCCTTGCCGAGGCCGGAAACAACACCCCCGGTGACAAATATATATTTGCTCATGGCTTTACTCCTTTTCAAACTTTCTTTTTATTCAAATTCTACCGTCGCAGGCGGCTTGCTTGTGATATCATAAAGCACCCGGTTGACATGAGGCACTTCATTGACGATTCTCCGGGAGACAACCTCCAGCACTTCATAGGGTATGCGCGTGAAATCGGCTGTCATAAAGTCGTCCGTGGTGATGCTTCTCAGAGCAATCGCCCAGTCATAGCTCCTGGCGTCACCCATGACACCCACGGATTTCATGTTGGTCAGCGCGGCAAAATACTGGCTCATTTCACCCTCCATGTGAGCTTTGGCGATTTCCTCACGGAAAATGCTGTCAGCTTCTCTGAGGATATCCAGCTTTTCTTCGGTGATCTCGCCGATAATGCGAATGGCAAGACCCGGCCCCGGGAAAGGCTGCCGCTCAACGAGACAATCCGCAAGGCCCAGCTCACGGCCGAGAGCGCGAACCTCATCCTTGAAGAGGAGATTCAGGGGCTCGATGATTTCGTCGAAATCCACGCAATCGGGCAGTCCGCCCACATTGTGGTGACTCTTGATCACATCTGCGTCGCCCTTACCGGACTCGATGACATCGGGATAGATGGTTCCCTGAGCCAGAAAATCAGTCTTATTGCCGATTTGCTTGCTGACATCCTCAAAGACGCGGACAAATTCTTCGCCGATAATCTTTCTCTTTTCCTCCGGCTCGGTCACACCGGCCAATTTGGAAAGGAAACGATCCTTGGCGTCAATACGCATAAAGTTGATGTCCCATTTTTGGAAGGCTTCCTCTACCTCGTCGCCCTCATTTTTTCTCATCAGGCCGTGATCCACAAAGACGCAGGTGAGCTGTCTGCCCACGGCCTGCGCAAACAGGGCGGCACAAACCGAGGAATCCACGCCGCCGGAAAGACCCAGCAGAACATCTTTATCTCCGACCTTCTGCCGGATGGACTCAATGGCGGTTTTCATGTAATTGCCCATATTCCACTGACCGGTGACACCGCAGACCTTATAGAGGAAATTCCGGAGCATCTGCTTGCCGTATTCCGTGTGGTTGACCTCCGGGTGGAACTGAACGCCGTAAAACTTTCTTTTTTCGTCCCAGATGGCCACATTGCAGCACTTGTCGCTTCGGGCGCTGAG
>JAQXMV010000171.1 GCA_029013165.1 Oscillospiraceae bacterium
TCATTCCGCCGGATATCCGTCCTATGGTACAGCTCGACGGCGGCCGTTTCGCCACCAGCGACCTGAATGATCTTTACCGCCGTGTTATTAACAGAAATAACCGTCTCAAGAAGCTCCTTGAGTTGGGTGCACCGAGCATCATCATCAGAAATGAAAAGAGAATGCTTCAGGAATCTGTGGACGCTCTCATTGATAACGGACGCCGCGGCAGACCCGTTACCGGCCCCAACAACAGGCCGCTGAAATCTCTGTCCGAGATGCTCAAGGGTAAGCAGGGCCGTTTCCGTCAGAATCTTCTGGGTAAGCGTGTTGACTATTCCGGCCGTTCGGTTATCGTTGTTGGACCGGAGCTGAAGCTCTATCAGTGCGGTCTGCCCAAGGAGATGGCGCTGGAACTTTTCAAGCCCTTCGTTATGAAGAGACTGGTTGAGACCGGCAAGGCCACCCACATCAAAACCGCAAGAAAAACCGTCGACCGTCAGGAAAAATGCGTTTGGGACGCGCTGGAAGTGGTTATCAAGGATCATCCCGTTATGCTCAACCGTGCTCCGACCCTTCACCGTCTGGGTATCCAGGCTTTCGAGCCGGTGCTCGTTGAGGGTAAGGCCATTAAGCTCCACCCGTTGGTTTGTACCGCTTTCAACGCCGACTTCGACGGTGACCAGATGGCGGTTCATGTTCCGCTTTCAGCGGAGGCACAGGCTGAGGCTCGTTTCCTCATGCTGGCCGCCAATAACCTGCTCAAGCCCTCCGACGGAAAGCCCGTTGCCGTGCCCACTCAGGACATGGTTCTCGGCTCCTACTATCTGACTTTGGAGATTCCCGGCGCCAAGGGCGAGGGCAAGATCTTCCGCGATGTTGACGAGGCCAGACTGGCTTATGATTCCGGTGTTCTCGACCTTCACGCGAAAGTTAAGGTCAGAATCACCAAGGAAATCGACGGCAAAAAGGTTTCCAAAATCATTGACACTACCCTCGGCAAAATCATCTTTAACGATCCCATTCCTCAGGATCTCGGTTTCATTGACAGAACGGATCCGGACAACCTCTTCAGACTGGAGGTTGAGGGACTTGTCAATAAGAAGCTCCTCGGAAAAATCATCGCCAGATGTATTCAGGTTCACGGTACTGCCAGAACGGCCGAAGTCCTGGATAATGTCAAGAGCCAGGGTTATAAATACTCCACCAAGAGTGGTATCACCGTTGCTGTCTGTGACGCAACAATTCCCGAGGCCAAGAAAGAAATCCTCGCTGAGACAGAGGATATCGTTGATGAAATCAACAGAAAATATAACCGCGGTCTGCTGAGTAATCAGGACCGTTCCAGACAGGTACTCAAGGCCTGGGACACTTGCACCAGCCGCGTTGCCGATGCACTCAAGGGCAGCTTCGAGCCGACAAACCCCATCTGGATGATGCTGGACTCCGGTGCCCGAGGCTCAGAAAGCCAGCTTCGTCAGCTTGCCGGTATGCGCGGACTCATCGCCAACACAGCCGGTAAGACCATCGAGGTTCCCATTCGTGCCAACTACCGTGAAGGTCTGAATGTTCAGGAATACTTTATTTCCTCCCGTGGTGCCCGTAAGGGACTTGCCGATACGGCTCTTCGTACGGCTGACTCCGGTTATCTGACCCGTCGTCTTGTCGATGTTTCTCAGGATGTTATTATCCGCGAAGAGGACTGCGGTTGCACAGAGGGCCTTGAGGTTTATGACATCATGGACGGCAACCGTGTTCTCGAGCCGATGACCGAGAGACTGAAAGGCCGCTATCTGCTCCATGATCTCGTTGATGACGAGACCGGCGAGGTGATCATGGATAATGACCACATGATGACCGAAAGCGACGCCGATAAGGTTGACGCTTACCTCACCGAAAAGATGAACAAGGCCATCGAGAACGGTGCCAGCAGAGAGGACGCCGCTTCCATCCGCCGCATCACCATTCGTTCACTGCTTACCTGTAACTCCGACCACGGCGCCTGCATCAAGTGCTACGGCTCCAATCTGGCAACGGGTCAGCCGGTAACCGTCGGTGAAGCTGTCGGTATCATCGCGGCACAGTCCATCGGTGAGCCCGGTACACAGCTGACCATGAGAACTTTCCATACCGGCGGTGTTGCGTCAGGTTCCGATATCACCCAGGGTCTTCCCCGTGTTGAGGAGCTCTTTGAAGCCCGTAAGCCCAAGACCCTTGCCATTCTTTCCGAAATTGACGGTGTGGTTTCCTTTGAGACCATCAAGAAGAATCCCCACATCGTGGTTACCAATGAAGAGACCGGCGAGAGAAAGGAATATTTCCTCACTTTCGACGCCAGAGCCAGAGTATCCGAGGGTCAGCACATCAAAAAGGGCGAGACCATCACAGAGGGCTCCATTGACCCGAGAGATGTTCTCAATGTTCTCGGTGTCAGCGCCGTTCATGACTATCTGATCAGTCAGGTTCAGCTCACTTACCGTACACAGGGTGTTGATATCAACGATAAGCATATCGAGGTTATCGCACGCCAGATGATGAGAAAGATCAAGGTGGAGGATCCCGGCGATACCGAGCTTCTTCCCAATGCCGTTGTGGATAAGAAAGAATTCCGCGATGCCAACGCAAAGGTCAGAGAGAGAATTGAGGCAGGCGAAGAGGGCCTGAGAGAGGCAGAGTATTCCCCGATGATTATGGGTATTACCAAGGCTTCACTTGCCACCGACTCCTTCCTGTCAGCGGCTTCCTTCCAGGAGACAACGAGAGTTCTGACCGACGCGGCCATTAAGGGTAAGGTTGATCCCTTGCTTGGCCTCAAGGAAAATGTTATCATCGGTAAGCTCCTGCCCTCCGGCACCGGTATGAAGTGCTACAATAATGTGGAATATGCTTCGACCGCCGCACCGCAGGATGACGTAGAGGATAATATTGTCTGGAGCGTATAAGTTCAGTATTATGAAATGTGCGAACAGTGTTTGGCTGTTCGCACATTTTTTCTCTTGATTTTAAATGTCGGCAAAGGAATAGAGCTTTACGAAAGTTTTTTAAGAAAACTCATTCTATCAAATTGAGAATACTCACGACCTCTGAGGGAATAATACCCACAGAGGTGTTTTGATATGAAAGGAAAAAAGCAGATAAAAATATTTCTTGCGCTGGTCATGGTCGCCGTGCTGATCGTCGGATCGGTCAGTATTGCCTCACAGAACTTTTACGGGAACGGCGAAGTGATCAGTACGCTGTCCCGTCTCGGTTCGCGGGGCGAGGAGGTCAGGCAGGTTCAGAAAAAGCTCAAGGAGCTGGGCTACTATAACGGCGCGGTGGACGGGATTTTCGGCTCCGGAACGCAGAAAGCTGTCAGAGCCTTTCAGAAAAACTGCGGCCTGACCGTTGACGGCATTGCCGGGCCGAAAACGCTGCAATATCTCGGGCTCACATCGGGCTCTTCCTCCGCTTCTCTCGGAAAATACAGCCAGAGCGACATCAATCTGCTCGCCAAGCTCATTGCCGCCGAGGCCAGGGGAGAGAGCTACACCGGCCAGGTAGCTGTGGGAGCCGTGGTTCTCAATCGGGTGGGTCATTCCTCTTTCCCCGACAGCATTGCCGGTGTGATCTATCAGCGCGGCGCCTTTTCCTGCGTCAACGACAGTAACTGGAGTGTTTACCCCAACAGCACTTCCCTCAAGGCGGCGCGGGACTGTATCAACGGCTGGGATCCCAGCGGCGGTGCTATCTATTATTATAACCCGGCGAAAACCAGCAATGCCTTTATGCTGTCGCGCCCGGTGATCACCACCATCGGCAGTCATGTCTTTTGCCGATAAGAAACCAAAAAAGCAACTGTGACCCTATCATCACAGTTGCTTTTTGTTGTCTTGCGGTGGGAGCACCGCACTTTAATTTTCGGCTTTGAGCAGTAAGTCGATCATTTCACCGGTCATGGCGTCAATATCATATTGAGAGGGATTACTGCTGATTTTCTTGATTTTGTTGTTGTATTTTGCCTGGGTTTCACTGTCGCTGAGCTTCAGAACATAATAGAAGGCGTCCGTATAAATGCCCAGTGACGCGGACATATTTTTCTTTCCCCAGATGGTGCTGCCGTCGGCGCCGTATCCGGTGAAAACGATGCTTCCCTCATTCAGCTCCCAGTCCCAGGTGGCAGAGGGATAGATCCGATATTCCACGGAGTCGATGGTGACCGTGTAATAGCCTTTGGCTTTGGTGAGAACACCGGAGGTATTGAGGGTTTTTTTGGAGGCAATATCGTTTCTGCTAATTACTGCGCCCTCGTGCAGGGTGAGAACCTGAGAGGTGCTTCTTTCCACGGCCTTGTAGTTGTCTGCGTTGCCGTGCCGGTCAAAAATCACAATGTCCCAGTTTCCGTAAAGATCGGCCATCTTGACGGACTTGTTGGCAGCAGTACCGGCATATACCTCCGGCTGCGCCATGGGCCAGCCGTCCTTGCTCCAGATGATTTCCCGGATTTCCAGTGACGGATCGGCGTTGATATCCATGGCCAGCTCATCGGCCTGTGCCGCACCGGTTGTAATGCCGGCATCGACCTTATAATATATCTGCGACTGCGAGGCGATGTACCATTTGCTGCCGATTTGCATCATGCAGGGGGAGCCGATGCTGGCTCGTCCGATGTCAGAATAAAGGACGCTGCCTGCACTGCTTTGCAGGAAGTTATAGCCACCTAAAAGTACGGTGCCCTTGGTATACTGACTTTTGCCGATGCCGTTTTCAAATTCCGCCATATTATTGCCGCTGATATCGAGGTAAGGGCCGGCAATGTTTTTGCTTCTTGCCAGACGGATATTATAATTGCTGCTCTGGGTGCCGTAGGTCAGAAGCATATAGTAATAGCCTGTTTCTTCATAATAAGCAATATCACAGCCGCTGACGAGACTGCCGTCTTTTTTGCTCAGGGCAGGAATCCTGCCGGGATTGGCAATGAGCGTACCGGCGCTCATGCCCTTTCCGCCATGAAGGGTGCTGATGGTCGGGCCCTGGGCGTTCACGGTGCTTCCGGCTTTCATCAGGCCGGTTTTTTTGTCCAGCTCGAGAAGATATATAGCGCCCTGAATATTGCCGCGGCCGTAATATCCGCCGTAGGCCAGATAAAGGCCGTCCTGGGTGTAAACCACACAGGGATGCACGGCATTGGCGTCGTCATAGGCGGCGGTTACACTTTTTTTCTTCTCTTTGCCGTTTTCGTCGGTGGTGATCTGCGTGCCTGCATGTCTGCCGCAGGAATTGATCACAAGGCCAACATCTTCCCAGTCCTTATCCCGGATGGCTTTTTCCAGGTCGTCTGTCTTGACGCAGAAGATGGCCGACTCGTTGGCTTCGGCAGTCTTGGAAAGAGAAAAATACAGGTAGTATGTATCGCCGACCTTGACGATGTCCGGTGCCAGAGGCGTGCGATCCTGATTGGAGTCGGAATAAACCTCATCATCGCTGTAGCCGTGCTGTTTGGCCCATTCATTCACACTGTCAAAGGCGCTGAAGGTCATGACGGCGTTGCTGGTGGAGTTTTCGTTGTGGGCGAAATAGGTGGTTCTTCCGCCCCAGTTGACCAGATCCGTTGACTTGATGACCACATTGTCCGAGCCGAAGCAGTAGTAATAGCCGCTGTTTTTGTCATAGATGATGCTGGGATCCTTGATGTCGTATGCGGCAAAGGAGCCGAGATATCCGTCGCCGACAGGCGTGATAATATCAGGCTTCTCGATTTTGACGGCTGACTGTGCGGGCTCGTAGTTTTCCGGGCGCTTTCCTTTTTTGAAGGAGGCGACAACGGTCAGTTTGCTGTCAACGGTTGTTTTGTACTGGAGCATATTGACCTGCTTGGTGACATCATTTCCGTTGACATAGAGTTTGTTGAGGTTATAGTAGGCGGAGTCCGTGCGTTCCGGATTGATATTCAGCGTGATCTCTGCGCCCTTTTTGCACCTGACTTTATATTGGGTGTCGGTGCCCACGGTTTCACTGCTGTCAATGGTGATGACACCGTGATCGAAGCTCTCAATGAAAACCATGTAATAATTGGGGCTGATAAATCTGAAATACATACCGAGAACGGCGGCAATCAGCGCAACGGT
>JAQXMV010000172.1 GCA_029013165.1 Oscillospiraceae bacterium
AGACGAAGTCCGGCCAGATTCTCGGTGCGATGGGTGTGTCAAAGCCCTTTCTGCACTCTCTTCTGATCTCTTCTGCGCGCTCGGGCATGGGCTTGAGCTTCTTTTCCCATTTTTTGCGCAGATCGTCGGGACATTTGACGCTGGGGTCAATGGTACCCTTTTCGATATCGTCACACATCATTTCCCAGTTCTGCTCGAAATAATCGAACATCGTTGTCAGCAGGGTGACAACCATGGAGCCGAGATAGGAAAGATCTCTTCTCTGCAGAGCAAAACGCATATGGAAGTAGGAAGAATCCACGGCCTCCTCGTTTTCGGGATAGAGGAAATCATTGGGCGTGGTCATGAAGAATTTCGAGATCGGCTTGAGGTAAGTGAAAGGAACCTGTCCGGCGCCGTTACACATCTTGCCGTCTTTCATCTTGTGTCCGGTGAGGATAACCGCAACGGGACCGACCTGCTTGGGGAATTTCATGCCGTTTTTCTTGAACCATTTGGCGGCACAGCCCGGTGTGCCGGAAAAGCCCATGCACTGCATGATCCAGAGGTCAGTGGCAGACTTGGGAAGAACCTTAGGCTTGCCGACGGAACCGGAGGAGGAGCAGTAACGGACATTGTGCGCCTTCATCATGAGGTTCTTTTCACCGTTGAGCATACGCTCAACATATTCATCATAATCGTCATAGGTGGAAAGGGGCACGATCCGCTGGAAATCAGCCAGCGTATGTACTTTATCAAATCCGATCTTTCTTCCGTATTCCGTGTTCTTGTTTTTCTCCATGATTCCCTTGAGAATTCTTCTCTGGGTCTCCATGGGACGGTCCGTGTAATAGTCTACCTTGGCAAATTCAGCATAGCCGAGCCATTTGCCGATGTCGGAAAAATGCATTTTTTTTACCTCGCTTTTTACATTTTTTAAATCCATTCTTTTCAGTCGATTCACATAAAGTTATCTTTGAAATAATATCATTTTTGCCTTTCAATGTCAACCGATTGTCGTATCATTGCTTTAAATTGATACGATTAAACAACAAAGTGTTGTATTTTTATTTTCATTCACTTCCATGTGATTTCCCATATTTCGTCAATATATCCCTCCATGGAGCCGCTGGCGCTCAGACCGCCCAGAGCCGTTCCTTCGCCGACGCCTGACATTTCAAGGCGCTCGTGGTAATAAACCGCCCTGCCCTGACTGTCCAGAGCCACACTGACCGTAGCGCCGGGATATTCAAAGTCGGCCTTGGTGATCTTTCCGCCCGGAATGCTGAAGAGAGAAAAATCCAAAGTGTCGCAGGCCGCACCATGGTGAGTGGGTCTGGGATTTTCCAGATTGCTTGTCTCGGGAACCAGCACAACGGTATAGAGCGTTCGGTCGCCCTGCTGCTCCTTGGTGGCGCTGACAACGCCCTCGGCAGTGAGGGTAAAAGGTCTGCCTGTGGGCGGAATGGCCCGGGCCGAGGTGATCTCCTCTTTTTTGCTTTCGGGGTTCACCGCCTTGCCGTCGGTGAAGTCATATTCCAGCGTCTTTTCTCCGGCAAAAATATCCAGCGCCTTATTGACAAGACCGGTCAGCGCCGGCACACTGCAATCGATGAGATCCACTGCAATGACCTGCGTTTTTTTGCCGACAAAGGACGCATTTTCGCTTTTCAGACCGTTGATTCCCTGCGCCACTGCTGCCACAATCTCTTCCTTTTCATCGGCCGGAGGCGTCTCTGTTTGATTCTGAGTCGTGGGTTTCTCCTGGGTTGTCGGTCCGGTGCTCTGCTGGGGCTGTGACACCGGATTTTTATCACCGGCGGCATTTCCCTGCGATGCAGCAATGTCCGTTGGTTTCTGTGAAATGAAAGAACCGTAGGCTATGGGGAAATCGGTTTTGATCACCATGGAAAGCTCAGGCTTTTCCGAATAGGCACCGATGGCATTGGCCGTGACCGCCACAGCGACAATACCCAGCAGGATATCCAATAAAATCCATCGGCCGTTATGGGACTCACGCCCTCGACGGGCTTTTTTCTGCGCTTTTTCCAGCTTCTTGGCCTCCTTTTTGGAAAGCCGATCACTGTTCTTCATATTTCTTCACCTCAATTATGCAATCGTCTTATCTTGATTATTCTATCATTTGTTAATAAATTTTTCAATAGTTTTTAAATATTTGTACATTTTTTCTCGGTCGATTCCGTATCAATAAAAATCGCTGAAAAAACAAGAAGTAAAATAATTACGGTGAAACCGCCGTGAAGCGGTTTCACCTGAATATTATATTACCAGATAGCCTTCGTATCAATATCCTCGCGGATACGGCTGATGAAAGCGTCAATGCTTTCGCTGCCCTGATCACCGAAGCCGCGCTTTCTGACGGAAACAGTGCCCTCCTCGGCTTCCTTGTCGCCGATGACAAGCATATAGGGAATCTTTTGCAGCTGAGCCTCACGCAGCTTATAGCCCAGCTTTTCGCTTCTGGTGTCTACCTCAACCTTATAAATACCACTTCTGTCCAGTGCTTCCTTGACGGCATAGGCGGCGTCCTGATGGCGGTCGGCGATGGGCAGAATGCGAACCTGCTCCGGAGCCAGCCAAACAGGAAAAGCACCGGCATATTTTTCGATCAGCAGACCCTCCGGAAAACGCAGTTGGTGTTTGTCCAAGAACGCCCTACGATATAGGCGCATGCACGGGGAGGTGTATTGGTAGAAGTGTTGGGGATGGTATGCTTTGATAATCTCTCCGTTTTTCTTTACACGGCGGTAACCCGTTTGCACACAGTCTGTTGTATCATCTGCGGCTTGGAGCA
>JAQXMV010000173.1 GCA_029013165.1 Oscillospiraceae bacterium
ATTATATCATAGCATTACACGCACTGCTACCCGTAATACGGGTTATACTGACGATACTATTTTAATTATCTATTAATTTTGGCTTTTATTACTATGATAATATCCAGTTTTATCTTTTAGATTAAACGCTTTCATTATCCCAAAATAAACTAAAGTGCTTTATCGCCCCCCAGTTTAACTGGGGTTGTAATTAAGCTAAAGCACCAAAACAAACAGCGATATCAGTCGTCCAGGCTGATACCGCCGCAAAAAACTATTTTTTCATTCGCAAAGCCACATATTTTTCTCGTTCTTCATCCGATACGCCCTTGGTATAAGCGGCGATCTGCAGAGCCATATTGTGCGTCCATTTGTCCAAACGGCCGCTCAGAAAGAGGGGCATGAAACTTTTCGGATAACGAATCAGCGCTTCGGCAAAATACTCTGCTCTTTTGGTGTTGATTTTGATGCTGTCATCCGGACGCATTAACAGTTCGGAAAAATAGGTCAGATGCTCTTCTGTGACAAAATCCCTGATCATCAGATTTACGGCCAGCAGTTTTCCGTATGCTCCCTGAGATTCATACCACTGCGTAAGCCGGGAGACAAGCTCCGGCTGTCTCAGACGAAAAATTTTTGGGTCGAGCATTTCGCAAACATCTTCACTGTCAATATAGGGCAAAAACTTTTCGATTAGCTCTATACAGGACGAATACTTTTTTCTTTCGGAGATGATGAGGGCATGGAGGCAGTTTTCCTCGTGATAAACATGAGGAAGAATCCGAAGATAATCCGCCGCCTTATTCTTTTGTATAAGACGGGAAGCATATATTCTCAGGCTTTTTTCGCTCACGCCGATGATTCTGTCGGCCTCCACATCGGGGTTTCTTCTGATGGTCTTCGCCGTCAGTTTTTCCTGTCTCATGTTGAGCAGTGCATTCTGCACTCTCTGCTCAAGGCTTCTCTTTTTCCTGACCTTGTTTTGCCGTATCTTGCAGCAGTTTACCGTGTCAAATTCAAAGGCGAAATCCGCCGGATCAATCCCGTTTTCCATGAAATCGATACATAAACGCGCACAGCCCTCGCTGTCACTGACAGCCAAATGGTGATGAAGATCAAAACCGATATGAGCGCACATACAGTCCAGACTGTGACCCTCCAGATAAGGATAAAACTGCAGCCCCATCTCACAAGTGCAGGCATATCGGACTTTTTCATGCCAGGGTATCGAATAATGATGCAGGCAGGCGCAGAGGGTTTTCATGTCGCCGGAGGCACCGTGAGCAACGATCAGACCGCTATCCATAATGTCCTTGATCTTTTCCCATATTTCCGGAAAGGTCGGCTCATCCTTCACCATTTCGGGCGTGATCCCCACGAGCTTAATGACATAGGGATCAAACTCCGTTTCGGGATTGACAAGATAATAAATATTATCCGTCACCCGGCCTTTTTCCACAACGGTGATTCCGATGGCACTGATTTTCGGCTCTCTCTGGCCGGGCATTTCCAGGTCAAAAGCAATAATTCTATCTGTCATTTTCATTCAAACGAAGCGGAACCGTTCACTGTAAACAGCAAACGATTTTCTGATCCATTCGTTCTGACTTCCTTTCAAACAATTCGGCTGATTTCAATATTTCGTCCTCAGACCCTTGGGATAGTGATTTTTGCATCGGCCGGAGGAAACCTTGACACCGCCAAGGGCGCAGCCGTGGGTGGTAACCACAGCCCAGCCGTTGTCACAATCGGCGACGATTTCTTCGCCGTGAAGATATTTTTTCATGTCCTCGCTATCCGCTTCCAGTTCAATTTGATTTCTGAAATGACGACCCATGGCCATAAAAAGCTGATGATGAGGCTGAAGATAATTCTTTTTGATTTCTCCCACGGTCACGCCCAGAGAAAACGCGGCGCCCGGATTCACCGACAGATCGCCGGAAAACATGACAGGCTTTCCGTTATAAAGAAAAACGCTGTCGCGGTCAAAATCTGTCAGAATGCTGCTAAGAAAATCCGTCACGAGACCGTCGGCTTTCTCTCTTTTCATCACAGCAGAGGTTTCTCTCATGGGCTCAGCCTGACTGTGAAGCAGTGCCATGAACTGACCCTCTCCCCAGGCCAAATGGGGATAAAACC
>JAQXMV010000174.1 GCA_029013165.1 Oscillospiraceae bacterium
CTCTCAATTCCTGCACCCGTTCAAGGGCCAGAAACAGCACATCGGCGTTGTCCACCAGTTCCCTGACGGATTCACTGCTGCTTTCATATCGTTCCACCGTCTTATGAATCATATTCTCCTGCTCCAGGCTGATATCTGAGGCGTCACCGGCAGGGGAAATATCGTCGATGGCGGTCATCAGCAAATCGGCGGCCGTCCTGTCGTCGCGATAACTATCCTCCAGATCGTCAACCTTGTCCCGGAAAGAGATATAATAGTTCAGCAGTCGCCTGTCCCGTAGATCCCTGACAGAGTCCAGCTTATCCATCACAGCCCCATAGGAATCCCTGTCTTTTTCGTCAAAGGCTTCCAGTATGGCCGCAAAACCTCTCACGGTGTCGGTGTCGCGGAAGTTGCCGTGAATACTGTCAAGATAATCCTCCGCCGAAGCGAGATCGCCCTCACAGATGGCTTCCACGGCCAGTGAGTAAAGCCTGCTATTATAAACGCCGTAAACAGCCAGCGCCACCGCAAGGCTCAGAACAACTGCCGACGCGGCGATGATGATTTTCCTTTTGTCAGCTTTCTTCATTTTTGCTTTTCCCCCTTTCTGTTTCGACAATATTTTACCATTTTTTCCCTTTTCGGTCAAGGCGTCTTGATTTTGCCGCCACAGTTTTCTCTTGATTTTTTTCCGGTATATGTTACAATATCGGTATGAGAAACAGAAAGGACGGATCTTTATGGTTTTATATTTTACCGGAACGGGAAACAGCGCCTTCGGCGCAAAAAAAGTCGCCGGGATTCTCGGCGACGATACGCTCAGCCTGAACGAAAGGATCAAGAAGCAGGACAATTCCCCCATCTCCTCGGAGAAACCCTTTGTCATTGTCACACCCACCTATTGCTGGCAGATGCCCACTGTTGTCAGGGATTATCTGAAAAAGACACCCTTGCAGGGAAATCAAGACATCTATTTCCTGCTGACCTGCGGCGGAGACATCGGCAACGCCAAAAAGTATCTGCGAATCCTCTGTAGTGAAACAGGCATGAATTTTCGCGGCTGCGGTGAAATCCTGATGCCGGAAAATTATGTTGCCATGTTTGCCTGCGACACCGGAGAAAAAGCGAAAACCATGATCAGAGCCGCCGCCGAAAAATTTGAGCATTACGCCGCCATCATCGCACGGGATGAAGATCTGCCCAAAATCAAGGTCACGGCCATGGGCAAGCTTTACAGCGGCCCTGTCAATCGCTTTTTCTTTTCGTGTTTGGTAAAAGACAAAAAATTCACCGCCGAAAGCCAATGCACCGCCTGCGGTCTGTGTGTGAAAAAGTGTCCGCTGAATAATATTACGCTCACCGAGGGCAAGCCCCAATGGAACGGCCACTGCACCCACTGCATGGCCTGCATTGCCTACTGTCCCACCGGTGCCATCGAATACGGCAAAGCCAGCCGCGGCAAGGAAAGATACCGGATTGAAGATGTTGTCGGTTCCATCAAATAAAGAGCCTGACAGTACATTCTTCTTGATTTTTTCCGTAGGCCGTGATAAACTGAAAGAACAGGTCAGTGAGTTGCCTGAGCTGTAAAAACAAAAAGAAGGAGAGACAAGATCATGAACCACTTTTTTCAATCACTCATCGCCTGCCTGACAGCCATTTTCACGGTGTTCACCACCCCTGCCATGCTGACAGAACTGAAAAACAAAGGCAACATTGAGGGCTATGCCCAGCAAGTCGACGCGCAAAAGGAACTGGCCGACCTGTCCTGCGACGAAAACGGAGATTTCACCGTTCTGCAGTTTTCCGATACCCATTTCACCACGGGACTTTCCTTTTCTGATGTCAGTCTGATGAGAAAGATGAAAGATCAGACCGAAACCTACAATCCCGACCTGGTGGTCATCACCGGCGACATGATTGACGACGGCAACCGCGGCGCTTTCAATAAATCCTATGTGCTTCGCACCGTTGCGGAAATGTTTGAGGAAATGGATCAGTATTGGGCTTATGTGCCCGGCAACAATGACGGTCAGAATTACGGCACCAGTGCCGATGTGACGGCCTATCTTTCCCAGTACGACCATTGCCTGACGGCAGATGTACCGGAGGTTTCCGGCGGCAGTCAGTATAGCATTGATATTTTCGACGGCGATGTGATGACTCACTCTCTGATTTTCCTGGACACCATGGACTATGACAACGAGGACAGCGATCACATTTACGGATATGTTCATGCCGATCAGGTGGAATGGTGCCAAGAGGAAATCGCCGAAAAGAAAGCGCAGAACAGCGATGTCAAGATCAGCGTTTTCCTGCATGAAAACACACCGAACTTTTTCCGTGCTGCCGAAAGCGGCGAAAAATACAGCGACCGTTATCCGGCCATCTCGAAGCAGAACGAAAAATACAACATTCCGAAAAATCAGTCCCTTGATGATATCTTCGCTGAAAGCGGCTGCGTCGGTCTTGTGACCATGGGTCACAAGCACCCTGTCACAGCGGAATGCAGTTTTTATGACGGCACCTATTACAGCATTGCGCCCAAAGCCGTCATCGCCTCCGTGCTCATTACGATCCACACGAGAGCCGATTCCGCAAAAGCCATGTACGACTTTCAGGCGAACCTCTGATTCATAAAAAACAGCAGTCCCCGGCGGCGTGAAACGATTTTCACGCGCCGGGGATTTCTCATTTTCCTATAGGATCCGCCAAAAGCGAAATGTTCAAAACCTCAGCGAACCTCTCGTTTTTTGAAAAAAACAATGGACAGATACCAGGAGAGGGCATAGATACCGACGCCGACCAGGCAGAGAACCGGAAGCACCGTGTCAAGAGGAACGGCAGTCTCCCAATCGCCGCTGAATAGACCGGAAGCGACAACACTGAGGGCGCAGATCATTCCGATCGTCACATAATAGGCAATCCGACCCTTTTCCACGCCCCATTTGAACATAAAGGGCAGGCAGACCGACGAGGTGACTGCCGACAGCACCAGCGTCATGAGCATAATCTCGGCCAAGTCGCCGAAATCGAAAACGCCGTTCATCTTCATTCTGACAGCCTGGGCTATCCCCGTGGCCAGCAGCACCGCAAGCTGCACAAGCAGGCCGATCACATACTTTCCGGAAACAAACTGTGCCTTGGTGTAAGGCAAGGTGCCGCTATACTGCAAAAAACGGCTCCGCTCATCATAACCCAAAAGGTTGACCGGTATCATACTGCAAAAAATACAGGGATAAAAGACAAAGAACATATTTTCAGTGCTGAAAAAGGAAACGGCGATAAACACAACAGCGATGAGCAAATAGGCTCTGCAATATTTTTTCAGCATATAGAAATCTTTCAAAAGCAGTCCTTTCATTTTATTTTGCCTCCTTGATCATAAAGATGAAGAGCTCCTCTATGCTGATGGGGCTGATGTGCATACTCTCTGGAACAAAGTCGCGCAGAACCATAGCCTCCACGCCATAGGGCGTTTCTTTTTTGTGTTTGACAGCCGATGGATTCAGCTCGCCGAGTTGCTCCGCCGTACAGCGGATGATACCGTACTGTGCCAAAAGCCGATCCTTTTCCTCGCAAAGCAGGAGCTTTCCCTGATGAAGAAAGGCCACATAATCACACAGCTTTTCCAGATCGCTGACAATATGTGACGAAATCAGAACCGAATGGGTTTCATCTCTGGTGAAGTCGCTGAACATTTCCACGACCTCATCACGGACAACAGGATCCAGACCCGAGGTAGCTTCATCCAGCAGCAGCAGTCTGGCGCCGTGGGACATGGCGACGGCGATACCCAGTTTCATTTTCATGCCCCTGGAAAAATCCTTGAAAGGCTTCTTGTCCGGCAGGGACAGCTTTTCGGTCAGGCGTTGATATTCCTCCTCGTCCCAGTGGCGGAAAGTATTCTTCATCACTTTGCCGACCTGTTGTACCGTCAGGCATTCGGGAATACCGACTTCATCCATGACCACACCCACATCTTCTTTGGTCAGGAGGATATCCTCCTGATTGTCTTTTCCGAGTATGGTGACGGTGCCGCTGTCCTTGTGAAGAATATCCAAAATCAGCTTGATGGTGGTGCTTTTGCCGGCGCCGTTTTCACCGATCAAGCCCATAATGCAGCCGCAGGGCAGCGTGAGATTCAAGTGATCCAGCACAAAACCGGGATAGGTTTTCGTCAAATCTTTGATTTCCAGTGCGTTCATGTTTCTTCCTCCAGACTGAAATGAACCATTTCGAGAATGTCTTCTTTGCTCAGATTGCAGGAAGCCGCCAGCTGCACGATCTGATCAATATGCTCCTCGATCTTTTTCAGGTTTTCTTCTCTGATGAGCTCCACATTTTTCGGCGCCACATAACATCCCTTGGCCGGCAGTGTATAAATGAAGCCCTCTTTTTCCAGCTCCTCATAGGCGCGTTTGGTAGTAATGAAGCTGATTCGCAGATCCTTGGCAAGGCCGCGAATCGACGGCAGCATTTCGTTTTCTTTTAATGCGCCGCTGATAATCTGACTTTTAATCTGGGAATAAATCTGATCATAAATCGGCGCACCGCTTTTATTGTCAATGAATATATTCACGCCATCACCTCGGTTTTCTGTATATGTTAATTATATACAGTTATAACAGTCTTGTCAATAGCTTATCATAAAAAAGGAGGCTGTCGCACGAAGACAGCCCCTGAAACTATATGAATTCACTACAAAAATGACACCGAAAATCTACTTGGACTATCCAGCCTGAATTTCATTTCACTTTCCTGCAATGGCGAAGATCAGCCGCAGGGGGATGATATCCGGCAGAAGCCTGATGAGGTAATCGCACAATGCCGAATAGAGCGTGCCGAAATCATAGAAAAAG
>JAQXMV010000175.1 GCA_029013165.1 Oscillospiraceae bacterium
TGATGAACCGGAGAGAGGCTCAGGGCATTTTTGAGGATATCCAGGAGCTCCTGCTCATTGTCGGCAAAGCCTCCGCCGGTACCGCCCAGGGTAAAAGCAGGACGCAGCACCACGGGATAGCCGATACTTTCGGCGGCGGCAACGCCCTCTTCCATAGAGTTAGCGATCAACGACGGCAGCACCGGTTCTCCCAGCTCCTGACAGAGCTCCTTGAAAAGCTCTCTGTCCTCTGCGCGCTCGATGCTCTCGCTTTTAGTGCCGAGCAACTCCACGCGACACTCCTTGAGAATGCCTTTTTTCTCCAGCTGTATGGCAAGATTCAGGCCCGTCTGTCCGCCGATTCCCGGCAAAATGGCGTCGGGACGCTCACGGCGCACGATCTTGGCGATATATTCCAGGGTCAGCGGCTCCATATATACCTTGTCGGCAATGGAGGTATCGGTCATGATAGTGGCAGGATTGGAGTTGCAGAGAATGACCTCATAACCCTCCTGCTTGAGAGCGAGGCAGGCCTGGGTGCCGGCGTAGTCAAACTCAGCCGCCTGCCCGATGACAATCGGCCCGGAGCCGATGACGAGTATTTTCTTCAGATCGGTTCTCTTAGGCATTTTTCTGCGCCTCCATGATTGCGATAAATTTGTCGAACAGATAACTGCTGTCCTGAGGTCCGGGGCAGCTTTCCGGGTGATACTGCACACTGAAAGCCATGTCTGCCGCGCACTCCACGCCCTCGACGGTTCCGTCGAGGATATTGACATGGGTGACCTGCAGCGGCGTGTCTTTCAGGCTCTGACTGTCGACGGCATAGGAATGGTTCTGTGAGGTGATCTCGATCTTTCCGTCAGCCAGATTTTTGACCGGGTGATTGCCGCCTCGGTGTCCGAACTTGAGCTTATAGGTTTTGGCGCCGTAGGCAAGAGAGAGCACCTGATGACCCAGGCAAATGCCGAAAATCGGGTACTTGCCTTTCAGACTGCGCACCAGATCAATGACCGGCTGCACATCGGTGGGGTCTCCGGGGCCGTTGGAGAGGAAAATTCCGTCGGGATTCATCTTTTCCACCTCGTCGGCGGTAATATTCCAGGGCACGGCCGTGACATTGCAACCTCTTTTGACCAGACTTTTGGGGATATTGCCCTTCATGCCGCAGTCCACGGCAACCACATTATATTTGGCATTTTCACAGATATAATAGCGCTTTTCACGGGTGCTGACGCGGCTGACGGCGTCACGGGGCGCTGTATAGTTTTTCAGAAGCTCCATACCCTTTTCCTTTGGGGTGTCTGCGGCGGT
Organism: Oscillospiraceae bacterium; assembly: GCA_029013165.1. Classification (GTDB taxonomy): domain Bacteria; phylum Bacillota; class Clostridia; order Oscillospirales; family Acutalibacteraceae; genus UBA6857. Next base: position 1,294 of record JAQXMV010000175.1, read on the forward strand.
GATGAGCACCGGCCGGGATCCCTTGTCACGAATGGTACGCACGAGCTTTCTGGTATCTACGCCGGTGATACCGGGTATGAAATATTTTTTCATGACCTGAGAAAGGGTCATCATACTTCTGAAATTGGACGGCAGATCGTTATAGTCTCTGACAATGAGGGCGCCGATGGTCGGCGTTTCCGTCTCAAAATCATCGGCGGCGATACCGTAGTTGCCGATCAGCGGATAGGCCATCACCACCGCCTGATAGGTATAGGAGGGGTCGGAGACGATTTCCTGATAGCCCACGGGAGAGGTATTAAAAACGATTTCGCATATTTTTTCGCCCTCGTCTCCGAAAGCGTAACCGTAATATTCGCTGCCGTCCTCGAAGATAAGTTTCTTGTTATATCCAAGTTCCATGCTGCGCCTCACTTTTTCATGTTTTTATATTTTTCTGAGAGCTTTTGCTCGAATTTGTCTTTTCTGATATCCGTCGGTATGGCCGTCGGATATTCGCCGTTGAAGCAGGCGGCACAGTATTCCCCGGAGCCGATAAGTTCTCCGAGGGCTTCATTGGGAAGATAGGCCAAGGAGTCAACGCCGATCATTTCGGCGATTTCCTCCGTGCTGTGATGGTTGGCAATGAGGTGCTCCTCTGAGTCGATGTCCGTGCCGTAATAGCAGGGATGCAGAAACGGCGGAGAGGAAATTCTCATGTGTATTGCTTTCGCTCCGGCCTCGCGCAGGAGCTTGACGATCTGACGGCTGGTGGTGCCCCGGACGATGGAATCGTCGATGAGCACGAGACTCTTTCCCTCGATCACCTGCCGTATGGGGCTGAGTTTAATTCTGACCTGATCCACCCGGTTATCCTGTCCCGGAGAAATAAAGGTGCGGCCGATATATTTATTTTTGATCAGGCCGATCTGATAAGGAATGCCCGACTGGGCCGCAAAGCCGATGGCCGCGTCCAGACCGGAATCCGGCACGCCGATGACAATGTCGGCGTCAGCGGGAAACTCCCGTGCAAGAATCTCACCGGATCGGATCCGGGCGCTCTGCACGCAGACGCCGTCTATGACCGAGTCAGGTCTGGCAAAATAGATATGCTCGAAGATACAGGATCTTCTCTGCTTTTCGGCGCAGTGTTCCGTCATGGAGCGCATCTCACCGTCGGAAAACACGAGAATTTCACCGGGCTTGACATCACGCAGAAATTTTGCGCCGATACCGGAAAGTGCGCAGCTCTCCGACGCCACGGCATAGCCTCCGTGAGGCAGGATTCCGACACACAGCGGCCGAAAACCGTAAGGATCTCTGGCGGCAATGAGCTTGGTGGCAGACATGATGACAAGAGAATAGGCTCCCTCGAGCCTATTCATGGCGCGGCTGACCGCCTGCTCGATGCTCGGTGCGCTCAGGCGCTCCTTGGTGACGATGTAGGCAATGGTCTCCGTGTCGCTGGTGGTATGAAAGATGGCGCCGGAAAGCTCCAGTTCATCTCTGAGGGCGGCGGCGTTGCTGAGGTTGCCGTTGTGGGCAAGAGCCATTTTTCCTTTCTGATGGTTGACTTCGATGGGCTGACAGTTGCTCCTGGTGTTGCCGCCGGTGGTGCCGTAACGGACATGACCCACGGCGATCTTTCCCCGGGGAAAACGGGAAAGCGTATCCTTGTCAAAAACCTCGCTGACTAAACCTAAGTCCTTATGGGAGTCAAAGACGCCGTCGTCATTGACCACGATGCCGCAGCTCTCCTGTCCCCTGTGCTGGAGGGCGTAAAGGCCATAATAGGTCAGGCTCGCCACATCCTCCTGTGACTGTGTAATCACACCGAAAACACCGCATTCCTCATGTATGCTCATAGCTTTATTTCACCTCTGAAGCGTGCTTGATGGCCGCTTTAATGAAGCCCCTGAAAAGGGGATGCGCCTTGTTGGGACGGCTTTTAAATTCCGGATGGAACTGAACGCCCACAAAGAAATCTCTGTCGGTGAGCTCCACCGTCTCAATGAGTCTGCCGTCGGGAGAAGTGCCGCTGAGCGTCAGCCCGGCCTTTTCCATGGCCTCACGGTAGGCATTGTTAAATTCATAGCGGTGACGGTGACGCTCGCTGATCTCACGCTTGCCGTAACATTCGAGCATCTTGGTGTTTTCTTTGATGTGGCAGGGATAGCTACCCAGACGCAGGGTTCCGCCCTTGTCGATATCCTCGCTCTGTCCGGGCATAAAGTCGATGACCTTGTGGCGGCACAGCTCATCAAACTCACTGGAATTGGCGTCGGCAATGCCCAGTACATTCCGCGCAAATTCGATGACGGCGATCTGCATACCTAAACAAATTCCGAAATAAGGCAGATCCTTTTCACGGGCATATTGGGCAACGGTGATTTTTCCCTCAACACCTCTGTTG
>JAQXMV010000176.1 GCA_029013165.1 Oscillospiraceae bacterium
TGCCAATATCCAGCTGCTGTCTTTCCTTTGTTCACGGGGTGCAAAAGGCTGTATGATACACGGGAATGAGGTCTTTTTCGGTATCAGAAACAGCGGCGTTTCCTTTGCCGAAAGCTGCAGAGGGTATGTTTCGGTCTTTTCTTTGTGCGACGAGAGCCGCGGCGTGGATATTTCCGGCCTTAAATATGAGGTGAAAAATTTTACGCTCAGAAGTGATTACCCTCTTGGTGTCAGCAATGAATTCACGGGCAGACGCAGCCGCGTCAGCGTGACTGACGGCCGGCTGTTAGTCACGGCGAAGGTCAATCTGAGCGATGTTGACTGGTAAGTGCTTTTCGCCTGATCATCGGATACTATCCTGAGGAAAGGTGCGATTTGCACCTGATTCACGGCCGAAAAAGGCTCCTGCGGTATTTTCCCTAACATTTTAATCGAAACCTCTTGACAAAATATAGTTTCGGTGGTATTAATATCACAGAAAATCATATACGGTGATTTTTGAATACCCCGGAGGGCAAGAAAGGAGCGAAACAGGAATGGTATATGTCTGCGATGTTTGCGGATGGGAATACGACGAGAGCGAAGGCTTCCCCGAGCTCGGAATCGAACCCGGAACAAAGTTTGAGGATCTACCCGATGATTTTGAGTGTCCTCTTTGCGCCGTTGGCAAGGACAGCTTTTCACCGGCTGAATAAAAAAGTATAAAATTTGTCTGCCGGGTACGGCAGTTCTGTCAGTAAAATGGCGGACATGAGTCAAAAAACTCATGTCCGCGTCTTTTTTTCTTATCTGATATAGGGCAGGGGATTGGTTTTCCGCCCATTGACGAGAATCTCAAAGTGAAGATGAGGCCCCGTTGAATTGCCGGTGGAGCCGATCTTGCCGATCTGCTGACCCTGATAGACACGGTCACCTACCCGTACGCGCAGGGAGCCGGGCATCATGTGCGCATATCTGGTGCAGATTCCGTTGCCGTGGTCAATGACAACGGTGTGTCCGTATCCCGACCAGCCGCTGTAGGCAACGGTGACCGTGCCGGAGGCGCTGGCAACGACAGGAATTCCGGCGGAGCTGCCGGTGCCAAGGACGATATCCAGACCGCCGTGATAGGATCGGCCGGAAATAGAAGCGCTTCTGTAGCCATAGCCGGACGAGATAGCATAGGCGCCTCTTGTGGGCCAGATGAACTGTCTGTAGGGCGAAGAGGAATAGGGATCGGTGGAATAAGAAGAAGTTTTGGTGCCGATGAGAAGAATCTCATCCTGAGCCGGTGCCGTCACCTTTTCGGAAAGCAGAGAGGTATAGGTCTTTTTCGAGTCGATATAGGTCACCAGCTCCGTGATGACGGCACGGCCGTTTTTGCCTTGCTGAGCGGTCTTTTTAGTGCCCTTATACAGAGTGGAATCTTTCTTTTTCACGGTCTTGTAGGGTATGGTTTCCGTGCGTACTCTGGTTTTCATGACCTTGATTCTCACGGGGGAGGCGTCGGAGGTCAGGAGCTTTTTCAGCTGGCCCGAGTCCAGAATGATCTGACTGCTTTGGGGATAATATCCGTGCACATAGCTGATCTCTTCCACAAAGTCCACGATGTCGTCGCTGTCCTGCTTCTTTTCGTAGGATTCCAGTATGCCGGCGAAAACGGCGACCGCGTCGGTCTCATTCTTGACAGCGCAGAGAAAATTGCCGTCCAAATAGATGCCGCAGGCGCGGATATAGCTCTCATCAGAGGCTTTGATCAGCGCTTCGCTGATCATTTCGGAGTTGCTCAGTTCGTTTATTTTGACTCTTTTCAGTCGGAATACCGGCTCTGACAGCAGATCGGCGCCCTCACCGAGCAGCTGTCTTGCGCCTGTGACGGCCAGGCTGTAGGTCTCGGTGTCGCTGACATAACCCACCGTTTTTCCGGCGCAGATGACCTCGACGGCCGTGACACTGCCCGAGGAGAGCTTGACGCAGAGAATCACCGCCAGCATGGCCGCAAGGGGAAACAGGAAACTCAGTGCGGCTTCGGCCGCCGTTTTCTTTTCCGGCAGACGGGAATGGAGATATCGGATCAGTTCCCGGCGAAAGTGCCTTTTTTCCTCCTCGTGTTCTTTTTTTGACTGGAGATTGATGGTGCGGATATCCTCGAAAATTTGCCTGAAAAAGTCCCTTTTAGGCGGCTTTCCTTTTCTGGAAAGGCGCTTCCGGTCTTGCTTTAGGATTCTGCCGGTCTTTGAAATAAAAAGAGTCAAGAGGGGAGGAAGCCAGCCGAATCCTTTCTGAAAAAGAGAAAGCGTGAATTCGCCGGTGTTTTCAATAAAATCAAGAAGCGTCGAAAAAGGAGAAGCCTTTTCCTCTGTGCTTTCCTCTGTCGGGGGATTTTGCTGCTCTTCGACGCCGTATTCCGACGGAATGATGATTTCCTCGGCTTCTGCAGCGCAAAAAATCGCATACTGAACAGAGTCCATACCGTTATTCTCCTGCAAGAAAATCATCCCTCCTTATGGTATTATCCGCTTATTTTATTTCGTGGGATAGCACAGCTTGTCGGCGGTCCAGTCCTTTAAGACGGCGCACATATCTGCCGCGTCCTTTTTGGCCAGGGCAAGGTTATGGTCACGGTAGTTTCCGCACTCTTCGGGGGAGACGCCCGGCACTTCGCCGCTGAAATCCGCGCAAAAGCGCAGGGCTTGTCTGGTCAGTTCGATGGCTTGCTCACCGGTCATGGCGTCGGTGGTGATGAAATAAAAGCCCGTACGGCAGCCCATGGGACCGAAGTAAACAATCGCATCGGAGAAGCTGCTGTTGCGCACAAAAGTGGCAAAAAGATGCTCTAAGGTATGAATGGCGCCGTTGACCATAACCTCCTCTTTATTCGGGCGGCGGAATCGGATATCATAAGTAACAGTATTGGCATCTTTTCGGGAAAGATACATTCCCTTGGGCAGAATGGTGTGGTCGATGGTAAAGCTCGCAATTTTTTCCATATCGGTTGATTCCTTTCATTAGTTCAGACTCAGATGATTTTCCTCTGAAAAGAGTTTTTTTACCGCCGCTTTCAGTCCGACGTTTTCTTTTTCGTTCAGTTCCGGATCCCGGTGAAAGATGGCGTCGCAGGCGTTTCTCGTCTGACGGACAAGATCCATGTTTTCCGTCAGCGAGGCGATTTTCAGCTCGGGCAGACCGTGCTGACGGGAACCGAAAAAATCACCGGGGCCGCGAAGCTCAAGATCCTTGTCGGCGATCTGAAAGCCGTCATTGGTGCGGCACATAATCTCCATACGGGCTTTTGCATTTTCGCCGCCGGCGTCGGTGATGAGTATGCAATAGGATTTTTCCTTTCCCCGGCCGACTCGTCCCCGCAACTGATGCAGCTGTGAAAGGCCGAAACGCTCGGCGTTTTCCACAACCATGATCACAGCGTTGGGCACATCGACGCCCACCTCCACTACGGTGGTGGAAACCAAAAGCTGAATCTCTCCGCTGAGAAAACGGGACATGGTTTTTTCCTTGTCCTTAGCTTTCATTTTGCCGTGGAGCAAGCCGATTCGGTAGTCGGCAAATTCCTTTTCTTTCAGGGTTTCGGCATATTCGCCGGCAGAAATCAGATCACTTTCTCCCTCCTCCACCAGAGGACAGACAATATAGGCCTGCAGACCTTTGTCCAGGTGCTTTCGGATAAAAGCATATATCCGTTTCCGGTAGGAGCTGTCCACAGCGTAGGTGGAGATCTTCTGTCTGCCCTTGGGCAATTCATCAATGACGCTCAGATCCAGATCGCCGTAAATAATCAGCGAAAGGGTTCGCGGTATGGGTGTGGCGCTCATGACAAAGGTGTGAGGATGTAAGCCCTTGGAGGCCAGAGTTCCTCTTTGGCGTACGCCGAAACGGTGCTGTTCATCGGTGACCACGAAGCCGAGACGGGAAAAAGCAACATCCTCGCTCAGCAGGGCGTGGGTGCCCACGAGAATGTCGATTTTGCCCTGTGCCACAGCCTGCTTGATTTCACGCTTGCTTTTCGCCGTGGCGGAGCCGGTGAGCAGGGCTACTTTCAGACCGGTGCCTTTCATCATGGCAGAAAGAGTGTTGAAATGCTGTCCGGCCAGTATTTCCGTGGGCGCCATCATGGCGCTTTGCATCCCGTTTTTGGCGGCGGTATAAAGCAGTGCGGCGGCGACGGCTGTCTTGCCGCTGCCCACATCTCCCTGAACCAGCCGGTTCATGGGGATGTCTCTTTTCATGTCGGCAATACATTCCCTGACGGTGCGAAGCTGTGCACCCGTCAGGGTGAAGGGAAGGCTTCCTATAAATTCATCGGAACAGTCTCTCTCGATGCGGTAATCGGTTTTGCCGCGGTCGTGGCTTTTCAGCAGTCTCATGCCTGCCTGAAGGGTCAGCAGTTCCTCGAAAATCAAACTGCGGCGCGCAATCTCAAGATCGGCCTTGTTTTTCGGGAAATGAATCGTCGAAAGAGCAAATTTTTCATGGGCGATATTAAATTTCCGCCGAATATCATCGGGAATCGCCGCATTGGATTCGGCTTCAAAATAGAGAGGCAGGGCGTTTTCAATGATCCGTGTGATGACGCCCGAGGTGATGCCTGCCGTCAGAGGATAGACAGGGCGAAGCCCCGGTTCTCTGTCAAGGCTTTCCATGGTTGGATTGGCCATTTCAAGGCCGTTTTTGCTTTTTGTTACCTTGCCGTAAAAAAGGTATTCTTCCCCGGCGTGCAGAGCCGAGGCGGCAAATCTGCTGTTGAAAATCGTGACATGAACCGTGCCGGTGCCGTCGGTGACAGTGGTTTTAAAGGTCGCTTTGCCGCGGCCGGTGTAGCCGGCAACGGGGTCAAAACCGACCGTAGCACAAAACACACAGACAGAAGAGGGCTCGATTTTGGATATCGGCGTCAGGTCCGTGAAATCCAGATAGTCTCTGGGGTAGAAATGCACCAGATCGTCGAGGCTTTTGATGCCGAGTTTTTCCAGAAGCTGCAAGCGTTTTTCACCGACACCTTTGATATACTGAATGTTGATTTCGCCGCTTTTCACTTCACTGTACTCCATGAATATATATTTTTGAAAAGATCGTATTCATTGACGGTATCCTCATAGGACAGCTCGCGGGAATAATAGGCCACTGCGTCCCGGTAAAGCAGGGGAATAAATGGCTTTTCGATTTCAAAAACCTGAGCGAAAGTGGAAATATCGATGCTTCCGCTCTTGAAATCGAAGTATGCTGTGGCCGTGGCAGATTTGGTGTCGATGCCGAAGCTCGCACTGCCTCCCTCGGTGAAGAAAGGCTCAAGATTCATATTGGGCGTCAGCTTGATTTCACCGATATAAAGATCATATTCACCGGCGCGCAGAGCAGATTTATAGTCATCATAGGCCAGCTTCTCGACCCGGACATAGATTCCGGCGCTGCGCAGGGCCTGGGCGATGATGCCGGCACATTTGACTCTCGGTGTGTTTTCGCTGTTGACCAGCAGCGTCATTTCCAGGCGGCTGTTATTCTGATAGCGGTAACTGTTTCCCGAGGATTTCCAGCCGCTTTTCTCCAGAAGCTCCTGAGCTTTGATGGTGTTTGGTTCCGGTATGCTGTCGTTCAGGGGTGCGGCGGCCTCCCAGTTCGGATTAAAGACCGTGGCGCTCGGACGGCATATACTGGAATAGGCCGAATCGGCAACGGCTCTTTTGTCGATGCAGAGACTTACGGCGTCTTTGATGTTCTGATCTTTCATCAGGGAACGGGAACCGTTGATTCCGAGGTAAACCAATTGATTCAGACTGATACGCATGGTGTTGGCGCTGATTTTGACATATTCTCCGCTGCTCATATCGTCAAAAAAGTAAGTAAGATCTCCTGTCTGCAGCAGATAGAGCTCGCCGCGGTCAGAGGTGATCGGCACGAGAGAAATTTCTTTCGTCGCCATTTCCTCTTTATGTGTGGAATTGGGATTGGCCTTGAGGTAATAGTCGCCGTTCTTTTTGGTCAGGACATATCTTCCGCTGCCCGTGGGCACGGCGCTTTCTCCGGTGCCGCTTTTCACGATGGGAAAAGTCAGACAGTTCTGGATGTAAATATCCTCCCGGGTGAGGGTGAATGTGACGGAGGAGACATTGGCACTTGCCGAGGCAATGCCCGACAGCCGTTCCCCGTAGAAGTCACTTTTTTTGGCAAGATTAAAGGAATAGACCACATCTTCCGGCGTGATGACGGAGCCGCCGGAAAAGAGAGCTTCACCGTCCAGGGTGACGGTGAGCATTTTTCCCTCGTTGGTGTAAGATTCGGCGATGAGGGGCTCCACGGTGTACCCTTTGTCGGGGGCGAAGAGTCCGTCATAAACCAGTGACATCAGGTTTCGGTTGGTGGGACTGTCCGTGGTAAAGGGATTAAAGGATTTTCCCTCATAATAGCCGAGGGTCACGACGCTTTCGGCGACGGTCTGTGCCGTGGTGGTCTCCTCTGCCGTGGTTTCCTCTGTGGTGGTTTCCTGCTGTGCCGGATCCTTGCTGCAGCAGGTCAGTATGGCTGCGAGCAAGGTCAGACAAATGAATAAACTGATGATTTTTTTCATGCTGCATACTCCGTTTTATTCGATTCGGACAAGCTCCGTGGAAAGGCACCTGCCGCTTTTTTCGTCGATGGTGAAAATACATCCGCACATCATACAGGCTCCCTTGGCCGGGTCGAAGCGCACCGGCATGGCTGTGCGGAACTTTCGGATAACAATATCCTTGTCAACGCCCAGAACGCTGTCAATGACGCCGCACATACCGATGTCGGTGATATAGCCGGTGCCGCCCGGCAGTATGCGATCGTCACAGGTGAGAACATGGGTGTGGGTGCCGAAAAGGGCCGATACTCTGCCGTCAAGATAGCAGGCGAGAGCCTGCTTCTCCGAGGTGGCTTCCGCGTGAAAGTCCACCAGTATCACCTTGGCCTTGCCCTCCAGCTCTTTCAGCGCTCTGTCGGCGGCGCAGAAAGGATTTTCGGCGCCCTCCATATAGAGAGAGCCGATGAGATTGATCACGGCAAGGGTGAAAAAGCCCGTGTCGATGACGGCAAAACCCTGGCCGGGATTGGACGCCGGATAGTTATAGGGTCTGATGATGAAAGGACTCTCGTCAAGGGTAGGATATATTTCCTTTCTTCGGTAGACATGATTGCCCGTGGTGATGAAATCTGCTCCGGCACAGAAAAGACTGTCGGCAGAATCAGGCGTAATGCCGTTGCCGGCGGCGGAGTTTTCGCCGTTGACGATGCAGAAATCGATGCCCTTGAGCCTTTTGAAAGCCGAAAGTTTTTTGCGCAGAAAATCACATCCGGCCTCGCCGACAACATCGCCCAAAACAAGTATATTCATAATGATCGTTCCTTTTTGAAGTTAATCGTTCAGATATTCACTGATATCAAAATCGTCGTCATTGGGATAATAGTCCCAGCCGTCGTAATAATTGCCCTGCTTTTCCTCGCCGGGAACTGCGGGGATTTCCTTGATCACCTCAAACTTGTGGCCGGACATCCACAGATAATGGGAAATGCTGACGGTATAGCCGCAGCCCGGGGGCGTCATCCATTCACTGGCCGAGGCGGCAGGCAGTCCGAAGTTTGAGAGAATGGCGGATATGACACCGCCGTGGGTGATGATCACCAGATCTTCGGTTCCGGTCTTGATGATGCCGTCCACGATCTTGACAAAGCCCGAGCAGACGCGGTTCATGAAGTCCTCGTTGCTTTCGCCGAAAGGCGGCTTGATTCCGGCTTCGCCTCTGAGCCAGCGCTCAAAGACGGGCATTTTTTCTTTCAGCTCCTCGGCGGTTTTGCCTTCAAATTCTCCGAAGTTGTATTCCGTGAGACTGTCCATAGTGATGGGCTTTATGCCGGGATAAAGGATTTCCGCCGTCTCCAGACAGCGCTTGAGGGGCGAGGAAAAAAGGAACTGTCCCTGCGGGTAGGTATATTCTTCTTTCATTTGTCTGAGCTGATCCTTGCCCTCGTCGCACAGCGGCGTGTCCGTAATGCCGCAGTAAACGCCGCTGAGGTTATCCCCGGTTAGGCCATGACGGATCAGGTGTATTCGATAAGTTTTCATTCTTTTGCAACTCCTAAACATATTCTTTTCAATTATATACGAAAAGAGAGGAAATTTCAATCTTATAATTGAAAAAAGAGCGTCGATAGGATATAATGATTGCAGTCTGAAGAAAAACGAAAGGATAAAGGAGAAAGTCATGCTCACATTGATTACCGGCAGAAAAAACAGCGGAAAAAGCCGTGCCGCCTATGAGATCCTGGGAAAAGCCGTTGACATGGGTGAAACGCCGCTGCTGCTTGTGCCCAAGCAGTTCACCTTTGACAGCGACCGCGGCATTCTCTCTCTGCTCGGCCCCCGGGTGGCCAGTGAGATCGAGGTGCTGTCCTTTTCCCGTCTGTGTCATGTGGCCGTGAAAACCTACGGCGGCATTACACAGCCTGTTGCCGGCAGCGGCATGAGACTGATTTATATGAGCCTTGCTCTTGACGCCTTGCGCGACCGGCTGGATTTTTTTGCCGAGCATCGAAACAGCATGGCACTGGTGACCAAGCTCCTGGAGGAGATCGACAACATGAAAACCTGCGCCGTGACGGCGGAGGATCTGGAGTCGGCGGCAGAAAAAACGGGCGACAAGCGACTGAAAGGCAAGCTGAAAGAGACGGCTTTGATTTACCGCACCTACAGCGCTGTTGTCGCTCAGAGCCATTTCGATGACGCCGATATGCTGGACAAAGTCTGCGATATTTTGAAAGGCACCGATTTTTTCACCGGCAGAACCGTGGTGATCGACGGTTTCCGGCAGTTCACACAGCCGGAATACCGCCTGATCGAGCTGATGCTGACAAAGGCAAAGAATGTCTATATCACCCTTTGCAGTGACGATGTTTCGTCTGTCGGCGGTGCGGGCCCCTTCGCCGGGGTGAATGCCACGGCCCGGCGGCTGCGCCGCCTTTGCGGCAAAAACAGCGTTGCCCTGGGGGAAGAGATTCGATGCCGCCGCAGCAGAGAGGGATTCTCTGCCGAAATGCTCTGTCTGGAAGAAAATCTTTTTCGGCCGGATTTTGAAATTTTCGCCGAAGAAACCGATAAGGTCACGGTGATCCGGGCGGAGAATCCTGCCGGAGAGTGCGACACGGCGGCGCGGCTGATCAAGGCCATGATACGCCGCGGCGAATACCGCTGCCGCGATATCGCCGTGGTTTACCGCAGTGATGAAAAATATGAGACGGGCATCAAGTCCGCCATGAAAAAATATGCCCTGCCGGTTTTCGAGGACCGGCGTCAGCCCATCGGGAATCAGCCGCTTATTCAGCTTGTCAGAAGTCTGTTGACAGTCTGCAGTGAGGGCTTTGATTCCGATTATATTTTCCGCCTGCTCAAAACGGGACTTCTCCCCTTTGAGACCGATGAGATTGCGCGGCTGGAAAATTATGTTTTCATCTGGGACATCAAGGGAAATCAATGGCTTTCGCAGTGGAACGGCAATCCGGAGGGTTACGGCAACGCCATGGGCGAAAAAGAAAAGACGGCGCTGGCGGCTATCAATGAAACCCGAAAAAAAATCATGGAGCCTTTGGAAGAGATTCGCGGTCTGCTTCGTGATGCTTCAGGAAAAAAGGCAATCGGAGAACTCTATTATTTTCTGCGGCGCAGAGGCGTTGACAGCAAGCTGAAAGACTATGCGGTATCGCTGGAAAATGCCGGACTGGCCGAACTGGCTCTTGAGCAGGAACAGGTCTGGGATCTTCTCATGGAGATATTCGACGAAATGGCCGAGGCTTTGGGCGAGTCACCGGTGAAAGCCGGCAGGCTTCTTGAGTTTTTCGACCTGGTTGTTTCCGAAAAAAGTCTGGGTAAGCTGCCCGACGGATACGATGAGGTCTTTGTCTGCTCTGCTGACAGGATTCCCACCAAAAACGCCAAGGTTGTCTTTATTCTCGGCATGAATGCCGGCGTTTTTCCCATGCAATGCAAGCAGGGCGGTGTTTTTCCCCAGTCGGAGAGAAAACGCCTGCGCCTGATGGGCGTGGAGCTGGGCGAGGATATCAAGGAAATCACCCTTTCCGAGCGATTTTTGCTTTACAGTGCCCTGGCCGCCGCCGAGGAAAGACTCTTTGTCAGTCTCAGTATGGCCGGGAACACCGGAGAAAAGCTCAGCGAGAGCGAGGGCGCCGAGGCCGTTGAAAAGCTCTTTCCCCGTTGCAGAAAAATGCTGGCCGCCGGAGAGAGCGCCGAGGAGCTCATCGAGAGTGAAAGCGCCGCCTTTGAGCTGATGGCACGCCACTGGCACGACAGAAGAGACGAATATTTTACCCTGCGTGAATATTTCCGCGGCCGCGAGGACTATCAAGATCGCATGGCCGCCATCGAAAGGGCGGCAGACAGCGGTGATTTTGCCTTTGAAAGTAAGGAACTGCCTCTGGCTCTTTTCGGCAGGGATATGTATTTTTCCGCTTCACAGCTCGAAATATATAGCAAATGTCCTTTCATGTATTTCTGCCGTTACGGTCTCAGAGCCAAGCCGCGGAAGCCGGCTAAGCTGGACGCCGCCATGGGCGGCAATATCGTCCACCATGTGCTGGAAAAAATCCTCAGTGAACACCGGGGCAAGGACTTCCTTTCTATGAGCGAGGAGGAAATTGACCGTGAGATCCGGCGTCAGCTTGAAGAATACATGCGGCAGTATATGGTCGGCGAAGACTTTACCGAGAGGTTTCGCTATCTTTACGGCAGAATGCAAAAGATCCTGCGGCATCTTTTTGACCGTCTGGCCGAAGAATTGCGTGACAGCGATTTTGAGCCCTGTGCTTTTGAACTGAATATCGCAAGAGACGGTGAGGTCAGGCCCTTTACCCTTGCTCTTGAGCAGGGAAGCGTTCAGTTGATGGGCAAAATTGACCGCGTGGACAGCATGGACTATCAAGGGAAACGATATATCCGTGTGGTCGACTACAAAACCGGAGAGAAAAAATTTACTCTCAGCGATGTTTTCAACGGCCTGAATCTGCAGATGCTTCTCTATCTGCTGAGTATATGGCGCGAGGGTACCGGATATTATGAGAATATTGTTCCGGCAGGCGTACTGTATTTCCCGGCGCGGCTTTCCGCCGTGGCCGGAAAAAGAGACGGCGACAGCGAGCTCAGCCGCCTCCGTCAGCTTTCCCGAGGAAAGATGAACGGTATGCTCGTCGGTGACAGCGAAATAATCGAAAAAATGGATAAGTCACGCCGAGGCCTTTTTCTTCCTGTGGACTACGACAAAAAGACAGGAAAAATGAAAGGCGATTTCATCAGCGTGGCGCAGTTTAAACGGCTGGGAAGCGTGATGGACGGCATTATCCGCGATATGGGCAACAGCCTGCATCGGGGGCTGGTTCCGGCGCGGCCGATTTTCGGCAGGGATCACTCCGATACCTGCGCCTATTGCGATTACGGCGATGTGTGCCTGAAAGACACGCCGTCGGTGCGGCCGGCTCCCAAGCTGAGCCATGAACAGTGTCTGGAAAAATTAGCGGGAGGTGAATACGATGAGCAGAAACTGGACTGACAGTCAGAGGGACGCCATTGAGGCCAAAGGCGGCAGTGTGCTGGTTTCGGCGGCGGCCGGTTCGGGCAAAACCGCCGTGCTGGTGGAACGAGTGATCCGACGGCTGACGGACAGGGAAAACCCCTGTGACGCCGACAGACTGCTGATCGTCACTTTCACCCGAGCCGCCGCCCAGGAGATGCGGCAGAGAATCGGCGATGCGCTGGATCGTCTCTTGCGCCTTGACTCCGCCAATGAAAACCTGATCAATCAGCAGCTGCTTCTGCCCTCGGCGAAGATCTGTACCATTGACAGCTTTTGTCTTGATCTTGTCCGGGATAATTTTGAAAGGCTTCCGGTGGATCCCGACTTTAAAACCGCTGATTCCGGCGAACTGGAGCTGCTGGCCGCCGAGGCCATGGACAGAACCATGGAGACCATGTATCAGACTGACGAAAGCGGCGATTTCCGCCGTCTGGTGGAATTGCTTTTTTCCGGCAGAGATGACGGCAATCTGGCGAAAATGATTGACAAGCTCTATACCTGCGCCATGTCGTTTCCCTCTCCGGAAAGCTGGCTGGATTCTCTTGCGCTTCCTTATGAAAAAGAGGAGGCGGCAGGGGATAGCATCTTCGGACAGGTGATCGTCAACAAGGTGCGCTCCTGCGGTGAATATGCCCTGAGTCTGAGCAAGACCATACTCAGTCACTGTGACGCCGATGAAACCGTCGAGAAGCTTTTTGGCGACGCGGTGCGTTCCGATCAGGCACAGTATGAAAATATTATCGCTCAGGCGACCCGGGGAGACTGGGATTCTCTGCGCGGTGCGCTGAATTCTTTCAGTGCGGCGAGACGGAAAAATACGCCGCCGGATCTGAAAGAGGATCCGGTTATCAAGGCTTGCACCGCTATGAGAGACGAGGGAAAAAAGAGAATCAAAAACATTTCCGCCCTCATGTGCTGCAGTGATGAGGAATACACCGGAGATATGAAGTTTTTCCGCCCGGCTGTCAGGGCACTGATCGCAGGCACCAAATTATATATGAAAAACTTTTCTGAAATCAAAAAGCAGCGAAAGCTGGCAGATTTCAACGATATTTCCCACATGGCTCTTTCTCTCCTGGTGGAGGAAAAGGACGGGAGCTTCTGTCGGACGGCACTGGCAGAAAGTATCAGTCTCGGTTATGAGGAAATTTTCATTGACGAATATCAGGACACCAATGCCGCGCAGGATATGCTTTTCACCGCCATATCCCGTGATAATCTTTTCCGCGTCGGCGATGTCAAGCAGAGCATTTACCGTTTCCGTCAGGCAAACCCGGATATTTTCATTGGCCTGAAAGACGCTGCCGTGCCCTTTGACAGGAAGTCACCTGCCTATCCGGCCAAGGTCATTCTCGGCAATAACTTCAGAAGCCGCAAGGGCGTGACGGATATCATCAATTTTGTCTTTTCTCAGCTCATGAGCCGGGAGTGCGGCGATATTGATTACGGTGAGGAAGAAAAGCTGGTGCCGAGCGCCGCCTACGGTGAAAAAAGCGGTCCCGACACGGAACTTCACCTCATTGATACCGTTGACGCCGATAAATATATCTTTGACAGCGATGCGATTCAGGGAGAATATATCGCCAAGCTGATTCGGCAGTCCGTGGAATCCGGCATGACTGTTTCGCAGGGAGACGGGGAACGGCCTGTGCGATACGGGGATTTTGCCGTTTTACTGCGCTCGGGCAACAGCAAGGCTCTCAGCTATGCCGACGCTTTCCGTCAGCAGGGCGTACCCTGTTATACGGAGGTTCCGGGCAAATTTCTGCAAAGCACCGAGATCAGTCTGATGCTCAATATGCTCAGGATCATAGATAATCCTAAGCAGGATGTTCCGCTGACGAGTGTGCTCATGTCACCGGTTTTCGGCTTCAGCGTAGACGATGTCAGCCGTTTGCGCCTGGGCGACAGAAGCGGCGATATTTACAGTTGTCTGCTGCAGAGCAGCGAGGAAAAGACGCTGGCCTTTCTCGAGACAGTCAGGCGATGGCGTGCCCTGAGCGTGTGTCTGTGCGTCAGCGAACTGATCAGACTGATCTATGAGGAAACGGCGCTCCCGAGTATTTTTGACGCGGTGGATCCTTCGGGAATCAAGAGGGGCAATTTGCTGCTATTGGTGGATTATGCCGGAGTCTACGAGAATCTCGGTTACAGCAGTCTTTCGGGTTTTATCAAGTTTGTCGACCGTCTTTCCTCCAAGCAGAGGGATATCTCCGGTACGGCGCAGGCGGCTCTGGGCAGTGACGCCGTGAAAATCATGACCATACACAAATCCAAGGGATTGGAGTTCCCGGTTTGCATCATCGGTTCCTGTGCCTCGGCTTTTAACCGCATGGACGAAAAGGAAAACCTTGTCATAAATCAAAAGCTGGGCATGGGGCTGATTCGCAGAGATATCGACACCTTTGAGCAGTATCCGACTCTCTGCCATGACGCGGTGAAGCTGTCGCTCCATGACGACAATATCAGCGAGGAACTGCGCGTGCTTTATGTCGCCATGACCCGGGCGAAAGAAAAGCTGATTATGGTCTGTGCCGCCGATAACATTCTGAAAAAATGCGGTCAGTACGGTGCCTTGATTCCCGAGGGTCGGGAAAAATTCACGCCCTATGCCGTTTGCTCGGCTTCGGGCTACGGCGAATGGCTCCTCAGCACGCTGCTTCGTCACCCGGACGCCGCAGAAATCAGAGAGCAGGCGGGTGTCAGCGAAAAAGCGGTGCTGCCCTGTGATTCGGGACTGAAAGTGGTTTATTCACAGTGCGCCGAAAGAAGCGAAAGTTCCGCGGCTGAAACCGACTGGGGCAAGGTGGACACCGATTTTCTCTCTCTGATCCGTGAACGAGTAGAGTTCCGTTATCCCTACGAGGCTCTTTCCGGCGTCATGACCAAGAGAGCCGCTTCGGAGGTTGACAAGAACAGCATCGACCGGGATTATTTTGCCTCGTCGGCACCGGCCTTTCTTTCCTCAGGCGGTCTGACCGGCGCCGCCAGGGGAATTGCCACCCACACTTTCGTGCAGTATGCGGATTTTGCCAAGGCAAAACGCAGTGTCAAAGAAGAGATCGAACGCCTGCGTTCCAAAGGCATCCTCACGGCCGCTGAAGCCGACGGTATCAATGTCCCGGCGGTGGAAAGATTCTTCGCCGGCGAGCTGGCTGAAAGGATCATGCGTTCACCGAAAGTCATGCGTGAAAAAAAGTTTACCGTCGAGGTGCCGATTCATGAGATTTATGACATCGGCGGCGAAGCCGGTGAAGAAAAAATGATGATTCAGGGTATCGCCGACTGCGCTTTTCTCGAGGACGGCAAACTGGTGGTGGTGGACTATAAAACCGACAGTCTGGACCGTGAAGAAGACTTCGTGGAAAAATACCGCGGACAGGTGCTACTATATAAAAAAGCCCTTTCTCTTTGCACCGGTTATGAGGTCACGCAGACTTTGCTTTATTCCTTCCATCTCGGCCGTGAAATCTGTGTGACGGGCTGACGGAAAAACAAAAAAACAAAATAGAGAAAGAAATTTCAAAAAAATGTTGATTTTTGATTTTTTGTGTGATACAATACTATCCGTTAAATAATGTAGCAAACCGAAATGAGGTGAATGACAATGAAAAAGGATATTCATCCTAACTACGAACAGACTCAGGTAAGATGTGCTTGCGGCGCCGTTGTTGAAACCGGCTCCACCAAGAAAGATATGCGTGTTGATATTTGCTCAAACTGCCATCCGTTCTTCACAGGAAAGCAGAAGCTCGTTGATACCGGCGGACGCGTAGACAGATTCAATAAGCGTTTCAATCTTTCCAAGAACAAGTAATTCAACTGAAAAAAATATTTAGACGGGACAATGTTTGTGCCGTCTATTATTTTTAAGAAGCTCAAAAAAAGGGGGGAGTCCGTTGTCAAGATATAAAACCGTCAGAGAAGAGGCGGCCGATGAATTTATCGTCAAAAAGTCCCGTTTTATCGGATACTGCAAGCCGGTCACCACACAGCAGCAGGCTCTTGATTTCATTGCGCAGATCAGGACCAAGCACTGGGACGCCACCCATAATGTCTACGCCTATTCTCTGCGGGAGGGCGGCGTCAGACGCTTCAGCGATGACGGCGAGCCCCAGGGCACGGCAGGCATACCCTCCCTGGATGTGCTGCTGAAAGAGGAGGTCACCGACTGCTGCGTCGTTGTCACCCGATATTTCGGCGGCATTATGCTGGGCGCCGGGGGACTGGTCAGAGCCTATTCCCACGGCGCGAAGATCGCACTGGAGGCGGCGGGCATCATCACCATGTCCCTGTGCAAAATCCTTTCGGTGCAGACAGACTATACTTTTTACGGCAGACTGGTGCCGCTGATCTGCGAGGAGGGCGGCATCATCGAGGATACGGTTTTCACCGACAGCGTTGAGGTGATTTTCAGAATACCGGCCGAGAAACTGCCGTTTTTTGAAAGCAAGCTGACGGACGCCTCCTGCGGAAAATTTTCCGCCGAGGTGTTGGATGAAAAATACTGCGAAATTTAAGAGGGTAAAACAGAGGGAAAAAGATAAAATCTGCGTATATATAGTTGATAAACAAAAAGGCGGCGGAAAAAATGACGGAAATCAGACTTCGTACTCTTGAAAATGAAAGGCTCATGATCGGTGAGCACGGCTTCCTCTGCGCCGACACCCGGGGCAGGGTCACTCCGGAGCCGGAATGTCCCGTCAGAACCGCCTATCAGCGTGACCGGGATCGGATCATTCATTCCACGGCCTTTCGTCGCCTGAAGCATAAGACCCAGGTTTTTCTTTCTCCGGATAGTGATCACTATCGCACCCGACTGACACACACCCTCGAGGTTTCTCAGATCGCCCGCACCATCGCTATGGCTCTGCGGCTGAATGAGAATCTGACCGAGGCCATCGCCCTGGGACATGATCTGGGACACACGCCTTTCGGACATGCCGGAGAAAGAGCACTCAATGAGGTCTTTCCCGAGGGCTTCAAGCATTATCAGCAAAGCCTTCGCGTGGTGGATTTCATTGAGAATAAAGGCAAGGGACTGAACCTGACCTATGAGGTGCGCAACGGAATCGTCTGCCACACCCGGGGCACCGAAGCCGTCACCCTTGAGGGCAGAATCGTCAAGCTGGCGGATAAAATTGCCTATATCAACCACGATATTGACGACGCTGTCCGGGGCGGCGTGATCTCCGAGGGCAATATTCCGCCGGAGGCAAGACGGTACCTTGGTGAAACCAAAAGTCAGCGGATTAATACCCTTGTCACCGCCGCTGTTCAGAATACCGTTGACGAGGTCTGTCTCGGCAGAGAGGTGCAGGGCGCTTTCGATATTCTCCATGAGTTTATGTTTGACCGGGTCTACACCAATCCCGTCTGCAAAAGCGAAGAGGGCAAGGCCATCGACATGATACAGCGTCTCTATGAGTTTTTCTGTTCTCATCCCGATGAGCTGCCCAATGAATACATCGCCATCGCCTGGAAAGACGGGGCCGCCCGTGCCGCCGTCGACTATATTGCCGGCATGACCGACAGCTACGCGCTGAAGATTTACACGGATTATTTCATTCCCCGGGGCTGGAACGGCTGAACCGTTGCTTCGCACCGGAAAGAAGCCGCCGCAGGCGGCACAGACTGTCGATAAATGCGCCCGAGCGCATAGTGATAGATGACAGATCAACAAAAGAAAGGACGGCGAAGAAAAATGGCGAAGCGGTTTTCCGATGAATTCCTCAGCGAGCTGAGAAGCCGCTGTGATATTGAGCAGATCATTTCCTCTTATGTTCCGCTTAAGCGCAGGGGAAAAAATCTCGTGGGTCTTTGCCCTTTTCATAATGAAAAGACGCCGTCTTTTACTGTTTACCCGGACAGTCAGAGCTTCTATTGCTTCGGCTGCGGTGCGGCGGGCGAGGTTATCAGCTTCGTTAAAAAAATTGAAAACCTTGATTTTTATGAGGCCGTGCGCTCTCTCTGCGACAGAGCCGGCATGTCCCTGCCCGTGGACGGATATGACAGCTCCATCGCCGAAAAAAGACGGCGCACCTATGAAATCAATAAGGAAGCGGCCCGGTTTTTTCATTCCTGCCTTTTCAGCGAAGAGGGCAGAGAGGGTCTCGAATATTTCAAAGCAAGAGGTATGAAGAAAAGCACGATCACCCGTTTCGGCCTCGGCTTTGCGCCCAATAAATGGGACGGGCTTCTCCGTCACATGAGGGAAAAGGGATATTATTACGAGGAGCTCTATGAGGCCAACCTCGCAAACAAAAGTGAAAAAAACGGCAGTACCCGGTTTTATGATTCCTTTCGCAACCGTGTGATCGTTCCGATCATTGATGTCAGAGGAAATGTGGTGGCTTTCGGCGGCCGCGTTCTCGATGACAGCAAGCCGAAATATATCAACTCCTCCGACACACTGGTCTATAAAAAGAGTCTGGGCGTTTTCGGCCTGAACTTCGCCAAAAATGCAGGAGAAAAAAGTCTGATTCTCGTCGAAGGATATATGGACGCCATCAGTCTGCATCAGGCAGGCTTCACCAATGCCATCGCCTGTCTCGGCACGGCACTGACGGGAGAAATGGCGCATCTGCTGGCAAGATATGCCGAGGAGATTATTCTTTGCTATGACGCCGATGAAGCCGGCCAAAAGGCAACGGCAAGGGCGCTGGGCGTTTTCAATTCCATCGGCATGAAAACCCGTGTGATCCGTCTCAGCGGCGGCAAGGATCCCGATGAGATCCTGCGGAAATACGGCCCGGAACGATTCCGGAGCCTCATTGACGAGTCGGCAAATGATATTGAGTTTGCACTGCTGCGAGCGAGAAAGGATCTTGATCTTTCCACCAGCGACGGAAAGATGAAATACCTGGATCTGGCGGCGGAGGTGCTTGCCGCAACGGACAACAAGATCGCTCAGGATATTTATTCCTCACGGCTCTCTCAGGAGCTGGGCGTGGACAAGCAGGCGATTCTTGCCCGAATCGAGCAAATCCGGCGAAAGAAAAAATATACACAGCAGAAAAATTATTTCAGAGACCTGCAAAAAAATTCCATGGCAGAAAACACTAAGACGGCTATGCAGAATTCCACGAATATCCGAACGGTAAAAGCGGAAGAATTATTGATAGCGTGTCTGATGAAAAATCCGGATTTTTACCGCCACATTGAGGACGCCGTGTCTGCCGAGGATTTCACCGTGGAGGATAACCGGGCGATTTTTGCCGCGGTGGCGGAAAAGATCACCGCGTGCGCGGGGCTCGATTTCACACTTTTCACCCAGGATCTCACGGACGCTCAGCTCAGCCGGCTGATCGGAATCTGCGAAAAAAACGGGGGATTGCCCATGACCCTGAAAACCTGCACCGACTGCATTGATGTGATCAGAGGCAGCAGAGAGGGCGCAGCGGGCAGGGTGTCTGCGGACAAGCTCAGCGACGAGGAGTTTCTGAATCTCTTTCGCAAAAAGCAGTGACGGCAAAACGACGGCTGTTATGATCATAAAAACGACAGGGCCATCAGGCCCGATCACATAAAGACTAATCAAAGAAAGGCAAGGAAGTAAATTATGGATAGTCACGAGAAAGAAGCATTGCTCAAAGCGCTGATTGACAAAGGCGTAGCCAACGGAAAGATCAATTCATCGGAGATCGACGCCGTCATTGTTGAGGCCGATGTCGACATGGAGAAAATGGACGACATCTATTCCAAGCTCGAGAGCCGCGGCGTAGAAATCATTGACGATTTCAGCAATGAGTCCATTGACGATATCACCGTTGATATTGATATGCCAAAGGACTATGACAGCGCCGCCGTGGCGGCTGTCGACGCCAAGAGCGTGATCGACGATCCCGTCAAGGTCTATCTCAAGGATATCGGCCGGGTGCCGTTGCTGACACCGGAAGAGGAGATTGATCTGGCCATCCGGATCGAAAACAACGACAAGGAAGCCAAGGAAATTCTGACTAAGGCCAATCTTCGCCTGGTTGTCAGCATCGCCAAAAAATATGTGGGCAGAGGTATGATGTTCCTGGATCTGATCCAGGAGGGTAACTTAGGACTGATCAAGGCCGTCGATAAGTTTGACCATACCAAGGGC